>DASSYG010000099.1:0-12922 GCA_035703405.1 Acidimicrobiales bacterium
CCGTCCCCATCCCGCTGGACCAGGGTTCGTATTTCGACCTCACGACCTCCGACATCACCTCCGAGCTGCGGAAGCGGACCATCCAGGCACTGGAGATCATGGGGATCCCGGTGGAGTACTCCTTCCACGAGGACAGCCCCAGCCAGCACGAGATCGACCTGCGCCACACCGATGCTCTCTCGATGGCCGACAACGTGATGACGTTCCGGTTGATGGTCAGAGAGATCGCGCTGGAAGCCGGCGTGTTGGCCACGTTCATGCCCAAACCTCTGCGCGACGTGCAGGGCTCGGGGATGCACACCCACCTGTCGCTGTTCGACGACGGCCAGAACGTCTTCGCAGACCCTGCTGATCCACTGCAGCTCTCGGCCACCGCGCGGAGTTTCGTGGCCGGCCTGTTGCACCACGCGGCCGAGATCACCGCGGTCACGAACCAGTTGGTGAACTCCTACAAGCGGCTCGTGACCGGTTCGGAAGCTCCGTCGTACGTCACCTGGGCCCGCAGCAATCGTTCCGCGCTCGTCCGGGTGCCGCCCACCCGTCCGGGCCGGGAGGATTCTGTGCGACTGGAATACCGCTCGCCCGACCCGGCGTGCAATCCGTATCTCACCTTCTCGCTCCTCCTTGCGGCGGGCCTCCGCGGGGTCGACGAAGGCTACGAACTGCCGACCCGGACCGACGACGACCTGTCGTTGTCGTCGCCCTCGGAACTCGGCGCCCGCGGGATCGCGCCGCTCCCCCAGTCGCTCGCCGAGGCGTTGGACGTCATGGAGTCCTCGGAGCTGGTGCGCGAGGCCCTCGGCGATCACATCTTCACGTGGTTCCTGAGGAACAAGCGGACCGAATGGGCCGATTATCGGGCGCAGGTCACCCCGTTCGAGCTCGAGCGCTACCTCCGGACCTGGTGAACGGGTCGCGGGTCGGCCGGGTCGTGGATCGACCGGGTCGTGTATCAAGTCGTGCGGCGTGAGAGAATCTGAACGTGGGCCCACTGCTGGTGTACCCCGACCCGCCGATCGAGATCGCGCGCGCGTTGCAACTCACCCAGTACACCTTCGAAGTCGTCGAATCGGTCACCGCGGAACGCCGGCGACGCACCGATGCCGGTTGGGCCGCCGCGGTGCTCGTCGCCGACTCCGCGCTCGACGAGGCAATCGTGTTCGCCTCGAACCTGCGACGGGACGTGGCCGACGTACCGATCCTGCTCGTCGTCTCGGACGACGACGTCGGCGGACTCAGCGGACACGCCGGGTCCTTCTCGGACTTTTGCACGACCCCGTTGCGGAAGGGGGAACTCGGCCTCCGGCTCGATCGGCTGATCCTTCCGGCCCACACCGCGGACGGCGACGGTGACGACTTGATCGTGTACGGACCACTCATGATCAACCCGGTCACCTATCAGGCGATGATCGAGTCCGAACCCCTCGATCTGACCTACATGGAATACGAGTTGTTGAAGTACTTCGCGCAACGCCCGGGCCGGGTGTGCACCCGTGAGGTGCTCCTCGGTCAGGTCTGGGGATACGAGTACTACGGGGGCGCGCGCACCGTGGACGTCCATGTGCGTCGCCTCCGGGCGAAGCTCGGCGAACCTCACGCCAAGCTGATCGGGACGGTCCGTTCGGTCGGCTACCGGTTCGGCAAGGCCCAGTGGGGCTGAACGTTCCGAGACCCGACCTGCACCGTTCCCCGGCCCGCTACGGTGACGGCGAGGTCGCTCGGCAGACGCCGACGCCGCCTCGTCGAACACGAGAACGGAGTCCCACATGTCCGAGGTCGTACTCCTCGAAGTCACCGGCCCAGTCGCGCTCATCACGCTGAATCGCCCGGGGGCGCGCAACGCGCTGTCGAGTGAACTGCTGAGCCGGCTCACCGAAACCATGTCCCGCGCCGACGCGGACGACGCCGTCGATGCGATCATCCTGACCGGAGCCGATCCGGCGTTCTGTGCGGGCCTGGATCTCAAGGAACTCGGCTCGGGGGGCGGTCCCGGCCCCATGCCAGACTTCCGCCGCGACGATGGCACCCGTGGGCCGTTCGGTGCCACCGCGAAGCCCGTGATCGGCGCGATCAACGGTGTCGCGGTCACCGGCGGCCTCGAGTTGGCGCTCGCCTGTGATTTTCTGATCGCCTCGGACCGGGCCCGCTTCGCCGACACCCACGCCCGCGTCGGGATCCAACCCGGGTGGGGCCTCACCGTGTTGCTCCCCGAGGCGATCGGCATGCGGCGCGCCCGGGAGATGAGCGCCACCGGAAACTTCGTCGACGCCGCGACCGCCCTGCAGTGGGGGCTGGTCAACCATGTCGTGGCTCACGACGAACTGCTCGGGTTCGCCAAGCAGCTGGCGGGCGACATCGCATCCAACGACGGGCGCGCGGTCCGACAGATCTACGCCACCTACGACGACAACAGCCTCGCCACACCACGGGAAGGCTGGGAGACCGAGGGCCGGGTCGTCGCCAGATGGAACGACGGCCACTTCAGCGCGAGCGACATCGAGAGCCGGCGCGCCAAAGTGGCCGAACGTGGTCGAGATCAACTCTGATCTCTCGGCTGTTCAGGATCAGGTGGGTTGCACCCGATCCCATTTGATCCTGCCTTGGATCAGGCGGGGCGCACGTCTTGGGCCTGGTCACCCTTGGGACCCGACACCACCTCGAATTCCACTGCCTGTCCTTCTTCGAGGCTGCGATAGCCGTTCATCTGGATGGCCGAGTGGTGCACGAAAACGTCAGAGCCTTCGTTCCGGGCGATGAACCCGTAGCCTTTTTCGTTGTTGAACCACTTGACGGTACCGGTCGCCATCTGCGCGACCCCTTTCTATTTCTGCGAGGTCGCTACTTCATGGGCGCCCTGCACTACAATGAGGAGAGGGACTGTAGTAGATCCGGCTCCGCCGACAGAAACGGAAGCAGGGTTTTTTCACCGTCCCCTCTGGGCCGAACGGCCCCCGTGTCGGGTCGGTTCAGGATTCGAGGTCGAGGAGTTCAGAACCCTCGAACCGTTGCTTGCCGTCCGTGGTCAGCAGCGTGCCCAGCAGCCACGCGATCACCGCGCATCCCATGATCACCGCGACCGGGAACACCACGATCAAGATGACGGCCATGACGATTCCACCTGGCATGGCACTCAGTATCGCACGCTGGTCGACGCCATGGCGAACCATTGCCGCATTCGGACCGAAATGCTCATCATCCCTGGAGGGGGCGGTACGCCCATGCTTCGATCTCGACGAGTGCGCCGAGGGGCAAGTCGGTCACACCACACGCCGTCCGGGCCGGTCGCGGCTCGTCGAACAACTCGACATAGGTCGCGTTCATGGCGGTGTAGTCGTTCATGTGACGGAGATAGACGGTCGTCTTGACGACGTCGGCGAGACTCGACGCCTCTGACTCGAGCAGTCCACGCAGGTTCGCGACGGCCTGGCGCAGTTCGCCCAAGAGACCACCGGTGACCATGACCCCGTCGATTGCGCCGATCTGCCCCGAGGTGATCAACCAGTCGCCGGCTCGGACGATGGGACGGTACGGACCGATCGGAGTGGCTGCCATGGGGTTCCTCTTTCGGTCTGTGTCGTACCGTTCGCACGGTCGACGCCTGATCCGGACTTCGCTGTGACGCTAGTACCGCGTCAGGAAGTGTTCGCACCGGCCTCCGCCACGCCGGTCGATCTCCGCGCCGAATGCCGAGGCGGGATGTCGGAGCATCGAGGGGCTCAGATAGCGTGCGTGGCGTGAGCAACCGCCCTGACCTCTCCACCGAGAACGCCTCCACCGGGCCGTCGCGGATCGCCTCGGATTCGCCCGTTCTCCGGCGTCCACTGACCCGACGTGCCGTGCTGGTCGGCGGGGCGTCGGCGCTCCTCCTCGCCGCCTGTTCGTCGAAGTCGTCGGGTGAAGCGTCGGATACGACCACGGCGGCGACCGCGTCGCTGCTGGCGTTGTTCCCGCTGAACGACTACATCACCGCCGAAGTGCCCCAGCGGATCGCGTTCGCCGTCACCGACCCCGGTGGCGGACTGACCGCGAAGGGACCGTCGTCGCTCGATTTCACCATCACCGAACCGGGCGGGAAACGGACCGACCAGAACGTGCGGGGCCGCAGTTCCGGCCTGCCCTACACCTACTACCCGATCCACTTCACCCCGGCGAAGGGTGGCAATTTCACCGTGGCCGCGAATGTCGACGGATCCGAGGTGACCGCGACGTTCACGGTCGGGGCCAAAGGCTCCTCCGCTGTGCCCGGCCCGACCGACAAGCTCCCGTCGATGCAGTCACCCACGACCGAAGATCATCTCGGCGTCGACCCGATCTGCACCCAGGACCCAGAATGTCCGTTGCATGCGACGAGTCTCGATGTCGCGCTGGGTGAGGCGAAGCCGGTCGTCTACCTGGTCGCGACACCGAAGTTCTGCCAGACCGGTGTCTGCGGGCCGGTGCTCGAGGTGCTCGAGAAGACGGCCACCGACTACGCCGACAAGATCACCTTCATCCACCAGGAGGTGTACGAGTCGGCCACCGAAGCTGCGGAGAAGGGTGCGACGGCGACCCTGGCCTCCCAGGTGCAGGAACTGCACATCCAGTCCGAGCCGGTCCTGTTCATCACCGACTCCGACGGGGTCATCCGCCACCGCCTCGACTCGGTGTACGACCACACCGAGTTGAGCGAAGCGCTCGACGACGTCCTGGCCTGAACCTCAGCGATTCACTCGAAGCGGCGACGCAGCTATGCGCCTCGCTGACGCGGAACTGCCGTCCATCCAGGCAAGCAGAGCAAGGAAGACGACGAAGGAAAGGCTCGTAGCCTTTCCGAGGAGGAGGACGCAGCTATGCGCCGCGCTGACGCGGAGCTGCCGTCCATCCAGGCAAGCAGAGCAAGGAAGACGACGAAGGGAAGGCTCGTAGCCTTTCCGAGGAGGAGGACGCAGCTATGCGCCGCCTGGTGGGCGGCAGATCAGCTGAAGGAGTTGCCGCAGCCACAAGTGCTGCCGGCGTTCGGGTTGTCGATGGCGAACCCGGCACCTTCGAGGCCCTCGGCGTAGTCGAGGGTCGCTCCGTCGAGCATCGGCAGGCTGCCCGGGTCGACCACGACCTTCACGCCGCTGAAGTCTGCGGCCACGTCGTCGCCGGCGATGTCCGAGTCGAAGTACATCTCGTAACTGAACCCCGAACAGCCACCTGGTTTGACCGCGACGCGCAGGGCGAGGGCTTCGTCGCCTTCGGCGGTGATGAGCTCACGGACCTTGGTGGTGGCGTTCTCGGTAAGAGTGATCACGGGCCATTCCTCCTGGGAAATCTCACGGCTCTGCCAAGCCTATCGATTGTGCGGGGCAACGGCCAGCGTCAGTGACATCTTCGCCTGCACGGCTCGCCGCGGAGAACCGCCGATACGCTGCGGGCCATGAAGGTCCACCCGCCCCCCTCCGCCGATGACATCCGTGCGTCGCTCGGCGCGGTGATCGATCCCGAGCTCGGCTCGAACATCGTCGAACTCGGCATGGTCCGCGACGTGACCGTCGACGACGCCGGCAACGTCGACATCGGCATCGTGCTCACCACCGCACGTTGCCCGCTGCGAGGCCAGATCAAAAAGGACATCGACCGTCGGATCGATTCGCTTCCCGGCGTGACCAACACCCACATCACCTGGGAGGAGATGACCGCCGAAGAGCGCACCCGGGCGATGGAGCTGGCTCGCTACAACATGTCCCAGCGAACCGAGCAGTCGTCGCTGGCGCCCACGACCCAGGTCATCCTTGTCGCGTCGGGCAAGGGCGGGGTCGGCAAGTCGTCGGTCACGGTGAACCTGGCGGTCGCCCTGGCGCAACGCGGACTGAAGGTCGGAGTACTCGACGCCGACATCTGGGGCTTCTCGGTACCCCGCATGATCGGGGTGTCGGGGCGTCTGCAGGCCGAATCCCGTGACGGCGAGAACGTGATGCTCCCGAACGTCCGCAGCTTCGCTCCGGGTGAGGTGCGGGTCGTGTCGATGGGACTGCTGGTCGAGGACGAATCATCAGCGCTGATGTGGCGGGGGCTGATGCTGTCGCGCGGCGTCCAGCACTTCCTCCAGGACGTCGACTGGGGCGACGACCTCGACTACCTGTTGGTCGACATGCCACCAGGCACCGGCGACGTGCAGATGTCGATCGCCAAGCTCATCCCGCGTGCTGAAGTGCTGGTGGTGACCACACCGGCCCTGGCCGCGCAGAAGGTCGCCGGTCGCATGGTGTCGATGGCCCGCAAGAACTACCTCCGGGTCGCCGGGGTCATCGAGAACATGTCGGCGTTCGTCTGCGACCATGGAACGAGCTACGAATTGTTCGGATCAGGAGGCGGCGAGAACCTCGCAGACGAGGCGGGCGTGCCGCTGCTCGGCAAGATTCCCCTCGCTCCCGAGGTCGTCACCGGCGGCGACACCGGTGTGCCGGCCGTCCTCGGCGATTCCGCGACCGCGGCGGCGTTCCGGGACGTCGCCGAAACGATCCACCTGGCCGCCGTGCCGTTGGTCGAGATGACGACCTGCACCGCCCGAACGGCGATCGCCGATCTGATCCGCAAGAAGGCCCGCGCCGCCGCTGCCGAACGCGAAGATGCCGAACGCGCAGGTGCCGAACGCGAAGGCGAAGCCGTCGCCACGGCGACCTGAGACGCGCCTCGGCTATTCGGCCATGCGCAGCACCTTGGCGGGATCCACCGATGACGCCTGGTGTGCCGGGACGAGGGAAACGACGAGCGACGCGACGAAGGGCACCACCGCGAGCAGGCCGATCGTCGGCCAGGGCACCGCGTAGGGCATCACCTCACCGCCGAGCGCAGCCGAGCGCGACAACATCTGGAACGACACCAGAAGCCCGAGACCGACGCCGGTGGCGATGCCCTGCCCGGCGATGAAGGTGGCCTCGATGAGGAAGGCGCCCCGGACCGTGTCGGGCGAGAAGCCGATGACCCGCAGCATGCCGACCTGGCGGCGCCGTGCCCGCGCCGCGCGCACCATCACGACCGCCAGCCCCGCGATTCCCACGACCAGCCCGATCGCCATGTAGCGCTGCATGAGACGAAGAAATCCGAGTTCGACGCTCATCGCATCGGCGACTTCTGCGGCATAGGTCGAGGCTTGCACGCCGTTGGTCACCAGCTCGTTCTGCAACCGGCGCGCGACGTCGTCGGGGTTCGTGCCGTTGCCGACCCTGACCGAAAAACGGCTCGGCACGGCACCGACACCCGACAACCCCCGCAGACTGCTCGCCGAGACCCACGACCCCGCTCCGGTCACGTCTTTCGACGTCACTCCCACCACCCGGTAGGTGGTCGACCGACCCGAGGTCGGGTCCTCGGCGCGCACCGTCGCGCCCAGCCCGACCGGCCCGCGACTCGAGGCCGACACGCCGTTGGTGTCGCCGAAGCGTTCGTCGACGACGATCAGATGCGGGTCGGCGACGAGCGCCTCGAACACGGCGCGGTCCGATGAGAACCTCGCCGCCCGCTCGGTCAGGTGCGGCACCCCCCAGGTGAGCATCGACGAGTCGAACCCGCTCGCCGGCCACGAATGGGCGTCGCCACCGCGGGCAGTGGTGAACCGTGGCATCGCACGCCAGACCGTCTGCACCCCGGCGACTCCGGGGACCGCAGCGACCTCGGATGCGCTCGGCGGATTCGACGGGTTCGCATCGACCAGCAGATCGCCCCCGGCGGCGACCTGACGGGTGAGCGTGGCCGTCTGGTTCTGCGAGATCTGCCCGTACACGGCGACGAAGGAGAGCGTGAACACGATCAACGCGTACATGCCCACCAGCATCCCGGTGCGAAACACCTTCTCCAGTGGATACGCGAGACCGAGACGCACGGCCAGACCACGGCCGGTCCGCGTGACGAGGCCCGCCGCGAACAGCCACGTCCGATCGAGCGCCGTCGCCAGCCCCACGGCCGCCGCGACCATGACCACCCCCTGGATCACATAGACCGGAATACCGGTGTGGTCGGTGATGCGTGGCACGAACGTGAACACGCCAACGCACCACACAAGAGTGCCGACCGACACGATGGTGGTGGTGATGCGCCGACCGACTATCGGTCGCAGCAGCGGGATCGCCGAGCACAGCCCGATCGGCGGGCCGAGCACCGCAGCCAACGGCACCACCGCGAACAGTCCCCACAGCGACAGTGCGGCCCCCGCGGCCACCCCAATGCCCGCCGGCCCCGATGACCGGAGCACGTGATGGCGGCGCGGGATCTCGGGCAGATCGCGCAGGGCCCGGACGATGTCGAGTCGGGCGATCCGTCCACTGGTGATCCACACCGTGGCCATCGACAGACCGAGACCGATGAGTCCGGCGGTGATCAACAGACCCGTGGGCAACACGAGGTGCAGACCGAAAGCGGCGCGCCCGGGTTCGTCGGCGCCGGCGCCCGGCCCGACCAATCCCGAAGCGCTGTCGACCACCGCCCAGGCGAGACCGGCACCGGCGAAACAGCCGAGCACCGAGGCGGCGACCGCGTAGAACAGGCCCTCGAGGCTGAACACCCGCATGAGATGCCAACGCTCCAGACCGGTCGCCCGGGCGAGGCCCAGTTCGCGTTTGCGCTCCTCGGCAAGCATCACGAACAGGTTGACCAGCAGCAGCAGTCCGGCGAGCACACTGAACGTGCCCACCCCCGTGAACAGTTGGCCCATGGCTCGTCCTCGCTGATCGGCCTCGGCGAGCAGGTCGGCCTTGGACGAGGCGATTTCCACGTCGAAGCGGGGCTCGAGCCGGGCCCGGATCGCCGCGGTCGCATGGTCGGTGCGTTCCGAGCCGTCGAACACGCCTCCGTCGTTCGAGACGAACACCACGCCGCGCGGCACCACGCGCCGCGTGCCCGAACCTTCGCTGGTCATCGATCGCAGCGCATCGGGGTCGACGATCACCTCCGCGGCGCCCGCCAGACCCACCGGGTCGGTGATGGCGGCCACCTCGAAGGAACGGGTCGTCCCATACGCATGCAGGGTGACCGGCTCGCCCACCCCGACCGCGAGCGAATCGGCCAGACTGCGTGAGACCACGGCGTCGCCCGGGCCGAGCCGACCCGGGACGGCTGCCAGCCCGGTGTCGTCGGGACGGCCACCGAAGCTCCGTGCCGCGGCCACGTCGAGCCCGAGCACATCGGCCGAGGGCTCGGCTCGCTGATCGGGCCGAGCCGCCGCGTCGGCGTGCACGGAACCGCCGGAGGTCACCGTCGCGGTGGCCTGCAGCGCCGGGAGGATGCCGTCGCTATGAGCCAGCGCTGGATTGCGCAGGGCCTCGGTGACCGCACCGAGGTCGTCGAGGTGCGCGACGGTGACCGTCTCGTCGATCGGCCCGAGCTGCGTCCGTGCCGAGTCGCGCACCGACGCGTGGAACGACGCGCCGACCAGAAAGGCCGAGGCGATGATCGCCGTGCCCAGCGACGACCCGACGACGACGAGCACGGCCTCGGTCCGGCGCCGTGCCAGATTCCGCACCGCCAGGCGTCGGAACCCCGGTCGGCGAATCAGGTCATGTGCGGCGACGGCAAGCATCGCGACGAGCACGGCGGCCCCCACGCCGGCGCCGATCTCGATCACCGCACCATGCTCATTCCGCCCGCCTCGAGGCCCGCGCGCCCTTCTGGTGCCGTGCGCGGAGCCTCATTCCGCGACGAGTTCGGGTTCGGGCGGGACATCCTCGGGTGGTCCGTCGAAGTTGACCGCCCCGTCGACCACCTGGATCAGCCGCTCACCGGTGGCACCGATGGCCCGGTCGTGGGTCACCACGACGAGGGTCTGACCAGATTCGTGGACTTCGTGGAGAACTCCGAGCACCTCGCCCGCGGTGCGGTGGTCGAGGCTGCCGGTGGGTTCGTCCGCCCAGATGATGTGCGGGTCGGTCACCAGTGATCGGGCGATCGCCACGCGTTGTTGTTCTCCTCCGGAGAGTTCGAGCGGTCGCCGGTGCATCTTCTCCGCGACGCCGAGCCGCTCGAGTGAGCGCTCCGCGGCGATCCGGGCCTGGCGGGGTCCGACCCCGACGCACAGCAGGGGGAGCTCGGTGTTCTCCAGCGCGGTGAACACCGGGATCAGATTGAAACTCTGGAAGACGAACCCCATGCGTTTCGCCCGCATGCGGGTCCGCCGTCGGTCGCTCATACGGTGGATGTCGACGCCGTCGACGAACACGGTGCCCGCATCGATCGAGTCGAGGCCGCTCAGACAGTTCAACAACGTGGTCTTGCCGTTGCCCGACGGCCCCATGACCATGACGAGTTCGCCCGAGTGGATCTCGATGTCGACGCCGCGCAACACCTCGACGTCACCGGCGGGATTCCTGTAGATCTTGCGGACTCCCGTCGCGACCAGCAGTGGCCCCGACGGGTCATCGCGCGTGACCGGCTCCTGCTCAGCGGATGCGCATGCCACGCAGCGCCTCGGGTGGGGTGCCCACGACGCGGCGCGTCGAAGCCTCGGCGCTGGACACGGCGCAGGCATCGGGCTCGTCGACCGAGTCGGTGTGGTCGCCCCGCAACGCGAGGCGACAGCCGAACTCGGTTTCGACCGAGAGTGACTCACCGAGTTCGTCGACGAGGTGGAGCGTGACCGATTCGGTCCCGGGGTACAGTTTGCGCAGATACTCGGGCGCGTACACCGTCACGCCGGCGACTTCGCCGATGGCCTCCTGATCGGGCCCGGGCCAGAAATCCTCGTACAGGAAGGGCGCCGTCGACTCACAGCAGCCCGTCCCGATCGTGATCGTGAGCCGACCGTCACGGACCCCTTTGACCTTGTCGATGATGTCTTCTGCCTGTTTCGTCGCATCGATCCGCATGATGAGCATGGTAGAGACAGGAACGGCGAAGTGCACCCGGTCCACTCGATGCGCACTCCGTCGACTTCGCTCCCAGCACGCCTTCGAGGTCTCGATCATGTCCGACTCCGACTCACCCCCCGACCCTGCCGACCGCTCGCTGCGGCTCGCCATGCCGAGCGTCGACGACGGTGCCGCGCTCTGGCGGATCGCCCGAGATTCGCACGTGCTCGACGTGAACTCGCCGTACGCGTATCTGTTGTGGTGCCGCGACTTCGCCGCCACTTCGGCCGTCGCCCGGCTGGGGACCGGCGGCCGGGTCGTGGGATTCGTCACGGGATATGTCCGACCCGATGATCCGAGCGTGTTGATGGTGTGGCAGGTAGCGGTCGATGCTGCTGCCCGCGGGCACGGGGTCGCCGGCGCATTGTTGGACCGGATCTTCGCCGAAGCTCACCGCCGCGCCCCGTCGATCGCATTCCTGGAGACCACGATCACCGACGACAACCCTGCGAGCCACCGACTGTTCGAGGCGTTCGCGACCCGTCATGGCACCGAACTCTCACGATCAGCGCTGTTCGAAGCGAAGCATTTTCCCGGCGACTCCGGCGACGACCACGCCGCCGAGTTGCTGCACCGCATCGGACCGATCGCCTGGGGGCCATGACCTGGCCGGGACGGGCGGTTCCGGGTCCGCCGGTCGGGCGCCGCCGTTCGGCATGACTGTGCCGAACCGTGGCTGGGGTTGGGAAGGGAGTCGTTTGGTCCCGGAAGGTCCGGGAAGATCGTCATTCTTCAGGAACGCTGCTACGGTGGACGCCACGCAACGCACGGTCGTCACCCTGACGACCGTTCGAGCGGGGTGGTTCGCCGGTAGTGACGAAACTGAAGGATCGGTATGGCGAGGCGCCTGTCTCGCTCCGATCCACGGTTGAGCCTCCGTCTGATCCGGAGGCCCGTTCGAGACGCGATCCTTCAATTTCCGCCGCTGCTGTAGCGAATCGTTCCGCCGATCCATCCAGGAGGATCCGCAGAACATGGGACAGGAAATCTTCGCCGCATACGAGTCCGAGGTCCGCAGCTACTGCCGCTCGTGGCCGGTCATCTTCGACCGGGCCAAGGGTTCCAAGCTCTGGGACACCGACGGCAATGAATACCTCGACTTCTTCGCCGGAGCCGGCGCACTCAACTACGGGCACAACCATCCGGTCGTCAAGACCGCGTTGAACGAGTACCTCGCCGAGGATCGGATCATTCACTCCCTCGACATGTACACGGTCGCCAAAGAGGAGTTCCTCCGTCGGTTCCATGACGTGATCCTCGCCCCCAACGGCCTGGACTACAAGGTCCAGTTCCCTGGACCGACCGGCACCAACGCCGTCGAATCCGCGCTCAAGATCGCCCGCAAGGTCACCGGTCGCGAGACGATCGTGAGCTTCACCAACGCCTTCCACGGCATGACCCTGGGCGCGCTCTCGGTGACCGGCAACTCGATGAAGCGAGGCGGCGCCGGCGTGCCGCTGGTGCACACCGTGCCGATGCCCTTCGACAACTACCTCGACGGTTCCACGCCCGACTTCATGTGGTTCGAGCGCCTGCTCACCGACTCGGGCAGTGGCCTGGAGGACCCGGCAGCGGTGATCGTCGAGACCGTCCAGGGAGAGGGCGGCGTCAACGTCGCCCGCGCCCAGTGGCTCCGGGCACTCGAAGAGCTCTGTCGGGCACACGGCATCTTGTTGGTGATCGACGATGTGCAGATGGGTTGCGGTCGGACCGGAGAGTTCTTCAGCTTCACCGAGTTCGGGCTCGACCCCGACGTCGTGTGCATCTCCAAGTCGATCAGCGGATCGGGACTGCCCATGGCGCTCACGCTCATCAAACCCGAACACGACGTCTGGTCGCCCGGGGAGCACAACGGCACCTTCCGGGGCAACAACCCCGCCTTCGTCACCGGCACCGCGGCGCTCGAGTTGTGGGCCGACGACACGCTCCAGCGCACCACCGCCGCCCGCGCCACCCAGATCTGCACCGCTCTTTCGACGATCAGCGACGACAACCCGGCACTCAAAGCCGAGGTGCGGGGGCGTGGCGCGATCTGGGGACTCGACGTCGGCTCAGGAGAC
>DASSYG010000153.1:0-2953 GCA_035703405.1 Acidimicrobiales bacterium
GTCCGCGCTCCTCCTGGTCACCGCCGGCCCACAACTGCTCTTTCTGCTCGCGAACACGCTGCAAGGCCACACCGTGGGCAACGCCGGAGACACGGCGCTGATGGCGCTGCGGATCATCACCGCGGGAGTGGTGGTCGCGGCGCTGTTCACGTCGATCACGATGGCGATCTCGTCGTTCACCGACCGGCGCGGGTTCGCCAGCGCCGCGATTCTGTTGACGATCTTCGCATCGGGAGCGATCGGCGGTTCGCTGCAGGACGCCCACCCGAACCTCGGGCTCATCGGGCTCGCCGTGCAACTTCCCGACGCGTTGACCACGCGCACCTTCGGCGTGACGAGTTATGGACCGTCCGCGGACATCTCCACGGGGCTGATCTGGATCGTCGGGCTCGGCATCATCGTCGGGTGCACGCTGATCACCCGGTTCCGCTACGCCCACATGCAGGTGACCCGGTGAGCGCCCAGGCACCGCCGCCTCCCCCGCCGCCGCCTCCCCCGGCTCCGTCACTGGTGGCGGCCGACACCGTGGTGCACGTCGACCGGGTGTCGAAGTGGTTCTCGGGTGTCGTTGCCGTATCGGAGGTGAGCTTCGCGGTCTCACCGGGGGTGACCGCTGTTCTCGGACCGAACGGCGCGGGCAAGTCGACCCTGTTGCGGCTGTTGTGTGGGCTGACCGCGCCCTCACAGGGAACGGTGCGCATCTTCGGTGCCGACCCGCGGATCGACGCCACGGCACGAGGTCGGATCGGACTGGTCCCCCAGCAGGAGACCATGTTCGACACCCACACTCCGGTTGCGTTCGTGCGCCTGGCCGCGGTCCTCCATGGCGTCGCCGGCCCCGAGGCGACGGCCCGACGCTGCCTGGGCATCGTCGAACTCGACCCGGACGACTCCCGCAGGATCGCCACCTATTCCAAGGGGATGCGCCAACGCGTCAAGGTGGCCGCGTCGCTGGTGCACGATCCGGCGATCCTCGTGCTGGACGAACCCCTCACCGGGCTGGATCCCCGCCAACGCCGCCACATGATCGACCTGTTCCACCGCTTGGGCGACGAGGGACGGTGCGTGCTGGTGTCGTCTCACGTGCTCGACGAAGTCGAACGGTTCGGTTCGCGGGTGCTGGTGTTGGCCAAGGGCCGCCTCGCCGCCACCGGGGACTTCCGGGCGATCCGTGACCTGATGGACGACCGTCCGCACCGGATCCAGATCGTCACCGACCAACCGGCCGTGCTCGCCGGGGCCCTACTTGGCGCGGGTTCGGTCAGCGGGGTGCGCCTGATCAGCGACGACACCGTGCACATCGAGACGACCGATGTGACCCGGCTACGCACGTTGGTGGCGACCGCGGCGGTGGACTGTGGCGTGCACCTACGCGAGTTCGCGCCACTCGACGACGATCTCGACAGTGTGTTCCGTTACCTGGTGGGTGGCCGGTGAGCATCGAATCTGCCCCGCTGCCGACGACCGAGGGAACACCGGCCGCTCGACGAAGTGTGCTGGTGCCGCTGCGCGCCCTCACGATGCTGTTGCTCCGCAACCAGGCGACCCGCGGTCGGCTGGTCGCTCTGGCCGCGCTTGGCGCGGTCGGCGTGCTGGTGGGAGCGATCGTCACTGACAACTCCACCCTCGATGCGACCGTCGCCGGCACCCGGTTCGTGAACCTGTACGGGCTGTCACTGCTCACCCCGGTCGTGGCGCTGGTGTTCGGCGCCGGCGCGCTCGGTGACCTGGTCGACGACCGGTCGCTGGTGTATCTGTGGCTACCGCCGGTGCCGCGTTGGGTGATCGCCCTGGCGGCGTGGATCGCCACGCTCATCGTGTGTTCGCCCTTCACCGTCGGCGTGTCGGTGTTGATGGCAGCGGCGACTGGTGGCGGCGCCGAACTCATCGTCGGCACCCTGTGGGCGAGCCTGCTCGGACTCGTCGCTTATTCGGGACTGTTCACCGCGCTCGGCCTGCGCTTCAGGCGGGCATTGGTGTGGGGGTTCGCGTACCTGTTGATCTGGGAGAACTTCGTCGCCCAGGCCGGAGACGGTGCGGCCCGATTGTCGATCCTGTCGTATCTGCGGTCGGTGCTGTCGGCCTACACCGGAGCCGGTCTGGAGCTCGCCGACCGCGATCTGACGCTGTCATTCGTCGTGCCGATGGTGGTCGGCCTGCTCGGCGTGGCGTACACGGCCCGGCGGTTGCACACCACCGACGTCGACTGAACGCAGCCCCCGGCAGACGCTCGGTCGCCGCCACGATCAATGCGGCGGGGCGACGTCCTGGACGCCCAGGTAGTGCGCCACGGCGAGTTCGACTTCGCCGAGGTGTTCCCGACCCAGATGGTCGACTGGTTCACCGATCAGATAGTCGTGGTCGATCGATCGGATCTGATCGACCAGGAGGCACGTCGACCGTCCGGCAATTTCGACTCGCGGACGATGAATCGACCCTCCCGCCGATGTCGACGTCGGGATCACCGTGACGACCGAAAGCGGCGAACCCGAAGGTGACATCACGAGTCCAAGGCGTCTGCCGCCCTGTTCATGGCCGCGGTGCCGTCCGAGGTCGATCCGGTAGACGGCACCACGAATCACCAGGCATCCGGTTCTGAACGGAGGTCCTCGTCACCCAACGCTTCCGCATCGGCATGGAATTGCTCGAGCCACCGGTCGTGGTCGAGCAGTCGCAGAGCCCGACGCAACGTGTCGGACGTGCTCTCACCGGGCCGCGCGGCCTCGTGGAGGATGCGCTCATCATCCTCAGTCGGTCGGAATCCAATCGGTGCAGACACGCGCGCCACGATACCGCGTTCAACAATCGTTCGACACGCAGATCTCATCTCATCGCAGCGTCGCATTCGCTAAACAACGACCGAATGCACCCCAGGGGGTCGTCACCCGCCCGCCGGGAGGCGGATCGTGAAGCGGGCGCCGCCGTCGGGGGCGTTCTCGGCGGCGACCGAGCC
>DASSYG010000181.1:0-5465 GCA_035703405.1 Acidimicrobiales bacterium
GCCGGTGGTCCAAACCGCGCATGGTCGTGTGCGTCCCCTCGGGTATCACCGGTGTCGAACAGCGTGCGGTGCAGGAGGCCGCCGAGTTCGCCGGTGCCCGGAAGCCCGCGCACATCATCGAGGAGCCGATGGCCGCCGCGATCGGGGCAGGCCTGCCCGTGCACGAACCGACCGGCAATATGGTCGTCGACATCGGCGGAGGCACGACCGAGGTTGCGGTGATCTCTCTGGGTGGGATCGTGGCGTCGCAATCGGTGCGGGTGGGTGGCGACGAACTCGACGATTCGATCGTGCAGTACATCAAGAAGGAATACAGCCTCGCCCTCGGCGAACGCACGGCCGAAGAGGTCAAGATCGCGCTCGGGTCCGCGTGGCCGCTCCAGGAGGAGATGCACGCCGAGATCCGCGGGCGCGACCTGGTGACCGGGCTGCCCAAGACCGTGGTGACCTCGACCGACGAGATCCGTGAGGCACTCGCGGAGCCGGTCTACGCGATCATCGACGCCGTCAAGACCACCCTCGACAAGACCCCGCCCGAGTTGGCGGCGGACATCATGGAGAAGGGCATCATGGTGACTGGCGGGGGAGCGCTGCTGCACGGCCTCGAAGCTCGTCTCGAGCACGAGACCGGCATGCCGATCATCACCGCTCAGAATCCGCTGCACTCGGTCGCGATCGGTTCGGGCCAATGGCTCGAGGAGATCGGGGTCAAGGGTGGGGGAATGTTCGGCTCGAACAACGACGCCTGAGTAGCGGCAACTGGTGGCCGGTCCCGGGCGGTCCCGCCGCCGTCGTCGCTTCACGCTGATCGTGTTGATCCTGGCATCGTTGACGATCCTGACGATCAACTTCCGCTCGACCGGTCCGGTGCAGGCGGTGGGGCGGGTGACCGGCTCGGTGTTTGCGCCGGTGCGCGATGCGGCCGCCTGGGTGGGCCATCCCTTCGCCAACCTGTGGGACTCGGCCTTCCACTATTCGGAAGTGAAACGCGACAACCAGGCGTTGCAACGGCGCGTCGACGAACTCGAAGCCCGGAAAGTCCACGACCAGATCGACCAGCGGCTGTACCGGCAGTTGCTCGCACAGGCCGACATCACCTACCTCGACGGGCTCCCCTCGGTCGCCGCGCAGGTCACCTCGGGGCCACTGTCGAATTTTCAGGAATCGCTGGCGATCGACCGGGGGTCGGGCGACGGCATCAAGGTCGGGATGGCCGTGGTGACCGACCAGGGGCTGGTCGGCCGCGTCGCCACGGTGGCGGGCGGGCGAGCCCAGGTGCAGCCGATCACCGATCCGAACTTGAGTTTCTTCGTGAAGGTTTACGCCCGAGGAGATAAGGAAGACCCTGGAACCACCGGCGAAGCCCATGGCATGGGCACCGGTCGGGACATTCGTATCTCCGATGGGATTCTTTCCAACGTGCGTGTGAGCAAGCGCGATCCGGTCTACACGAGCGGCGTGTCGACGAGCACGTACCCGCCGGGGATCCCGGTGGGGACGGTGTCGACGGTCGCGCCGACGACCGATCGGACCCAGCAGCGGGTCGACGTGAACCCGTACGTGAACTTCGACCGCCTGTCGATCGTCCGGGTCGTGTTGTGGGAGCCGACCCCGTGAGCGCGCCATGACCGTGTTGCGCGTCGCGAAGATCACCTTCATCGGCTTTCTCGCCGTGGCACTGCAGGTGTCGGTCGCGGCCCAGTTGCCGATCGCGGGGGCGATGGTCGACGTGATCCTGATCGCCACGATCGCGGCAGGTCTCGCCGCGGGCCCCGAGGCGGGGGCGGGCGTCGGGTTCGGCTGCGGGTTGTTGATCGACCTGCTGGGCGCCGGGCCGGTCGGGATGACCGCGCTCGTGTACACGATGATCGGCTATGGCGTGGGCGTCTCCCAGATCGGGGTGTTGCGGACCAGCCGGTTGATCCCGCTGGTGAGCGCGACGATCGCGGCGCCGGTTGCAGTGTTCGCGTACGCGTGGATCGGTGAAGTACTGGGTCAGCACTTGTTCGCGGTCGCCGATGTGCCCACGGTTGCACTCGTCGTGACGGTGTCGACGGCGCTGTTGTGTCTGCCGGCACGAGCGGCGATGGCGTGGGCGTTCGCGGAGGACGACGTCCGGCAGATCCAGGGGATCGGACGGTGGTAGTCACCGCGGACCGTCGGGTCCGTTTCCGGGCGCTTGCACTGGTGTGTCTGGGCGTGTTCGCGGCGCTGTTCGCGCGGCTTTGGTACCTGCAGGTGTTGAACGCGCCGACCTATGAGCACGTGGCGACGCTCACCTCGACCCGAACGGTTCAGATCCCCGCGCCCCGCGGACGGATCCTGGACCGCACGGGCAAGGTGCTTGTCGACAACGTGCCGACCAAGGTGGTCGCGATCGACCGTCAGAAACTCGAGGACGCATCCAACAGCGACGCGGTGATCTCACGGGTGGCGACGCTGCTGAACCATTTCGAGAAACCGAAGACCGACTACACCGCGGAGGGCATCAAACATGATCTCGCGGTGAACCAGGTCGGCCCGTTCGACCCTGTGCCCCTGGCCGAGAACGTGTCCGACGAGTTGCTGGTGGAGTTGATCGAGCACAAGGCCGACTATCCGGGCGTGGTCGCCGAGACCCGCCTGTTACGCCAGTATCACTACGGCAACCTCGCCGCGCAGGTGTTGGGCCGGGTCGGGCCGATCCCCGAGGAGGTGTGGAAGGCCCACGAAGACGACGACGACCCCTACCCCAAGGACGCCCAGGTCGGGCTGAGCGGGGTGGAAGAGACCCTCGAGAAATACCTGCGCGGGACCGACGGGGAACGGGTGGTCGAGGTGACCCCGGCGGGCAAGGTGGTGCGCACGGTGAAGACCGTCCAGCCGGTTCCCGGCAACGACGTGGAGTTGACCATCGACATCGACGCGCAGGCCACGGCCGAGGAGGCGTTGAGCCGGCAGGTGGAGGTGATGCGTGCGAGTCGCGGCAATCCTCCGGTGCCGACCGCCGCGGCGGCTCTCCTGCAGCCCGGCACCGGGCAGGTCATGGCGATGGCGTCGTATCCGACGTTCGATCCTTCGGTGTTCGTGCCGGCGATCACGCAGAAGCAGTGGGACGCACTGAACGACGATCCCGCCAAACCGATGCTGAACCACGTCATCTCGGCCACGTATCCGGCCGGTTCGACGTTCAAGTTGTCCACGGCGATCGCCGGTCTGCAGAACCAGCTGATCACCCCGGCGTCGACGTTCAACGATCAGCGATGCATGGAGGTCGGTGGGACCAGGTACTGCAACGACGAGACCGATGGGGCCCTCGGCTACATCGATCTGGCGACCGCGCTCACCCGATCGTCGAACGTGTACTTCTTCGACATCGGGAAGCGACTGTGGGAGGGGCGGGGCCGTTACGGCGACGACGCCCTGGGCCGGACGGCGAAGGAGCTGGGTTTCGGAGAACCGACCGGCATCGACCTGCCCGGTGAGGCCTCGGGAATCGTCCCGAGCCCCGAATGGAAGCAGAAGGTTCACGACGACGACCCCGCCAACTATCCGTACGCGGACTGGTACACGGGCACGAACATGCATTTGGCGATCGGCCAGGGCGACCTGACGACCACACCGTTGCAGCTCGCGAACGCGTATGCCCTGTTGGCAAACCATGGCGATCAGTACCGACCGACGCTGTTGCTGCGCGTGTTGAAGCCGTTCGCCGAGCTGGATGTGTTCGGTGCGGCGGTCGACCCCGAAGACGTGGTCGTGGCCCCCGAACCCACCAAGATCGGTCACATCGATCTCGACCCGTCCTGGCAGGCCTCGCTCATGGCCGGCTTCACCGGGGTGACGGAGAATCCGGTGGGCACCGGGCACAAGGTCTTCGCCGGCTTTCCGTTGGGGACGTTCCCGGTGGCGGGAAAGACGGGTACCGCCGAGATGGGCGACGATCCCGGAACCAACCTGGCCCGGTCGTCGACGGGCTGGTTCGCGGGCTTCGGACCGGCGAACGACCCCAGGTATCTGGGCGTCGCGGTGTTGGAGCAGGCCGGCTACGGCTCGGATTCTGCCGCGCCCGTGGTGCGCGACATGCTCGAGCCGATCGCCACATCGGGGGCCTGGCCGACCGTCGAGCCGACGATCCCGTCGTCGCCGCCACCGGCCACGACGACCACCACGGCGACGACATCGACCACCTTGCCGGGTGACGCCGCCGAGTCGACCGGGTCGACGACGCCGGGTGCGGTGGCGGGAGCCAACAGCGACACCACCGAGACCACGACGGCGGGCGCTGTCGCCGCAGGAGGTCGCTGAGCGTGGCGACCACGACGATGCGACGCAGCCGCCGGTCGTCGTCGGGCGCACTCGGCTCGCTGCGCCACGACCCGGCCGCACCGTACCGACACCTGGACTGGGTGTTGATCGCGGCGGTGCTGATCATCGCCGGGGTCGGGTTGTTGATGGTGTTCTCGACTTCGCGTGGGGCGAATCCGCCGTACTACTACTCCCAGGCAGCCAAGCAACTGCTGTTCGTGGTGCTCGGGATCGTCGCGGCGGCAATCGTCGTGGCGATCGACTACCGACACTTCCGCGACTGGGCACCCTTCATCTACGGCGCCGGGTTGGCGTTGTTGTTGTTCGTGTTGAGCCCGTTCGGGTCGTCACACAAAGGGTCCCAGAGCTGGATCGATCTGGGCATGTTCCAGTTGCAGCCATCGGAGATCGGCAAGGTCACGTTCATCATCGGCATCGCGGGGCTGGCCGCGCACTACCGCGGGGAGCCGACTCTGGCCCGGGTCGCTGCCCTGTTGGCGGTGTCGGGAGTGCCGATCGTGTTGGTGTTGGCCCAGGGCGACCTGGGGACCGCGCTGGTGTTCGTGGCCATGGTCCCAACGATCCTGTGGATCGGCGGGACCAAGGGCCGGTACCTGGTCGTGCTCGCCGTGTTGGCCGTGGTGGTCGGTGCGGCGATCGTCACCTCCGGTGCGCTCAAGCAGTACCAGACCGACCGGTTGACGGTGTTCGTCACCCAGACCGACACCGGGGTCGCCGCGGCGCACAGCCAGGGTGCCGCGTACAACCTCGACCAGGCCAAGATCGCGATCGGCCACGGCGGGCTGTGGGGGAGGGGCCTGTTCAACGGTTCCCAGACCCGGACCGGGCAGGTCCCCGAACAGGACACCGACTTCATCTTCACCGCGTTGGCCGAACAGTTCGGCTTCGTGGGGGCCGCGTCGATGCTTGCCGTGATGGGCGTGGTGGTGATCAGGGTGTGGCGCACGGCCCAGTTGGCTCGTGACGACTTCGGCGCGTACTTGTGCGCCGGGGTGCTCGCGATGTTCCTGTTCCAGATCTTCGAGAACGTCGGTATGACGATGGGCATCATGCCGATCACGGGTATTCCGTTGCCATTCATGTCCTATGGCGGTTCGTCGTCGTTGGCAAACTTCGTCGCCGTCGGTCTGGTGCTGAACGTGCATGCCCGCCGCTTC
>DASSYG010000209.1:0-2268 GCA_035703405.1 Acidimicrobiales bacterium
CCGACCCAGGTCGTCGAGGCGATGCGCATCGGCCCGGGAGCGATGCCGAAGTTTCCGGCCGCGACGATCTCGTCGCGCCAGGCCGATCAGATCGCGGCCTACGTCCAGGAACTCCGCCACCCGGCAAGCCCCGGCGGGATCGACCTGGGACGTCTCGGGCCGGTGCCGGAAGGGTTGATCGCCTGGGTGTTCGGTCTCGGCGCCCTGATCGTCGTGACGCGGCTGCTCGGTCGTCGGCGCCACAGCACCTGAGGCCGGCCGCGACGTTTGCCGTCGCCGAGTCGGGGAAGTGCCCGGTCGACCATCCGCAGTCGAGGGAACCTGAGATGCCCACCGATCGTGACCGAACCCAGGCATCTGCGAGCATCGAATACTTCGTGGCGGGATGTTTTGGTGCGGCCTTCGCGGGTGCGGTGGGGTTCGCCGCCACCTACTGGTTGGACCTGGGGATCCGCTACGAGGGGTTGTCGGCTCTGGTCGTACTCGGCGCGCTCGCTCTCGGGTTGGGCGTGTGGGCCAACACCACACTGGAACGCGCCGAGGTCGTCGAGGAACGTGAACCGCTCGGTTCGACCCGCGAAGAACGCCGCGACGTGGTCGAAGGGTTCGAACGAGGTGAGCGCCGCATCGAACGTCGTCGACTCCTCGCGGGGTTGGCCGGCGGGTCGCTCGTCGCGGCGGCGCTCGCGGCATTGTTTCCTCTTCGCTCGCTGGGTCCGCGGCCGCACGGCACGCTCAGCCGAACCGCGTGGCGACGAGGGACTCGCCTCGTGGGAGACGACGGCGCGCCGGTCCGGCCGGGTGACCTCGATGTGGGGACGGCGCTCACCGTGTACCCAGAAGGCGTGACCGACCCGGCACAGAGAGCCGCCGCACAGACCGTGCTCATCGACCTGGGCGCGGCCGCCGAGGCCACCGGCACATCGGGTCGGCGCGACTGGACCGTCGGGCACTGCATCGCGTATTCGCGGGTGTGCACGCATGCGGGCTGCCCGGTCGGCGTCTACCAGCCCGAGACCCACCGGTTGATGTGCCCGTGTCATCAGTCGTTGTTCGACGTGGTCGACGGGGCGAAACCCATCTTCGGCCCCGCTTCACGACCGCTGCCGCAGTTGCCGCTGTCGCTGGACGGCGAGGGGAACCTCGTGGCCCAGGGAGACTTCGACGAACCGGTCGGTCCTGGCTTCTGGAATCGCTGATGGGGAGCGGCACCGACGTCGAGGGTCGACCGCGGCACCGCCGCACGATGGCCGGTCGTCTCGTCCGAGGTGTCGACGACCGACTCGGCGCTGCGAGCTTCACCTCGAAGGTGCTCGGCAAGGTCTTTCCCGACCACTTCTCGTTCCTGTTCGGCGAGTTGGTGCTCTACAGCTTCATCGTGTTGGTGGCCACCGGGGTGTACCTGAGCCTGTTCTTCGACCCCAGTTCCCACAAGGTCCTCTATGAGGGCAGCTACGTGCCGTTGCAGGGCCAGTCGATGAGTGGGGCCTATGCGTCGTCGGTGGACCTGAGCTTCGACGTGCGGGCGGGACTGTTGTTCCGTCAGGTGCACCACTGGGCGGCGCTGGTGTTCCTGGCGGCGATCGTCGCCCACGTCGCCCGGCTGTTCTTCACCGGGGCGTTCCGCAAACCCCGCGACATCAACTGGTATCTGGGTTCGACGTTGCTGCTGTTAGGACTGGTGAACGGATTCGCCGGGTATTCACTGCTCGATGATCTGCTCTCGGGCACCGGGTTGCGGATCATGTGGTCGGTCATCCTGTCGATTCCCTTCGTCGGCCCGAGCCTGGCGTTCTTCGCGTTCGGCGGGCCTTTCCCAGGCGAACAGATCATCTCCCGGCTGTTCATCGTGCACGTGCTGATCGTTCCCGCGGCGATAGCGGGCATCATCGGCGCGCACCTGGCGATCGTGTGGCGTCAGAAACACACCCAGTTCCGCGGACCCGACGCCACCGAGAACAACGTCGTCGGTTCCCGGCTGTGGCCCGCATACGCCGCCCGTTCGATCGCGTTGTTCTTCGGGGTGGCGGCGGTACTGGTGGCGCTCGGCGCGTTCGTCCAGATCAATCCGATCTGGCTGTACGGCCCCTATGATCCGACCGCGGCCACGACCGCTGCACAACCGGACTGGTACATGGGCTGGCTGGAAGGCGCCCTTCGACTGATGCCACCGGGGCACGCGGTGATCTTCGGGGTGACCATCCCGAATTTGTTCTTCCCAGCAGTGGTGCTGCCAGGCGTGAGCTTCATGTTGTTGTACGCCTGGCC
>DASSYG010000213.1:0-10381 GCA_035703405.1 Acidimicrobiales bacterium
GAGTGGGCCGACCGAGATCTTCGTACCTGAATCCCGGAGCTATCCCGGAGGATTCAAGATCATCACCAGTGACGGCGAGAGTGGGTCGTCCCAGCACTTCGACGAGACGACCGGGGTGGTCTCGGTGAGCATCGACAAGACCAGCGGCGATCACGCCATCTGCGTGGTCCCGGCGGATTCGGGCCCGACAGGGTGCCCGACCACCACGACCGACGGTGAGGGAAACGGTGGACCCCCGTCGTCGAACGGTCCGTCCCCGGCGAAGCCGGTCGCCGTGCGCCCGGACTACACGGGCTGATCAGCGCGCGCATCGGCGAAATCCGACACGCTCACGCCGACTGCAGCCGCCGGCGGGGAGCGACCCTGATGTTGCCGTCGTGGTCGTACACCTCGATCGGTGACCCGTAGACCTCGCTGAGCAACGGTTCGTGGCACACCTCGCCCACGGCACCGATGCTGCGCACCCGGCCGTGTGACATCAACACCAGCCGATCGGCGTACGCCGCGGCGGCGTCGAGATCATGCAGCACGATGCCCACCGCCGCGCCCTGGGATGCGAGCAGGCGGGCCGTGGTCAACGTCGCCTCTGCGTGGGCGACATCCATCGCTGCGGTCGGCTCGTCCAGCAGCACGACGCTGTTGTCGCCGACCGGCGCGACCTGGGCGATCACGCGGGCGAACGCGACGAGCTGGTGTTCTCCTCCGGACAAGGTCGTGATCGCCCGGTCCGCGAACGGGGTGAGGCCGATCGCCTCCAACGCCTCCATCGCGACCCGGTCGTCGGCGGCGGCGCCGTCGTTCCATACCGTGCGCCCCATCGCGACGACCTCTCGCACCGTGAAGGGAAAAGCGACCGTGGTGTCCTGGGGCATGACCGCCCGGCGCTTGGCGAGTTCCTTGACCGAAAGCTGGGTGAGGTCGTCGCCGTCGAGGGTGACGGTGCCGTCCTGGGGTTTGCGTTCACCCGCGGCGACGCTGAGCAGCGTCGACTTCCCGGCGCCGTTCGGGCCGATGATGATCGTCACCTCGCCGCCGGTGAGGGTGAGGTCGGCCTGGGTCAGGATCGTCGCCCTTCCCACACTGACGGTGGCGCCTTCCACGGTGAGCACAGCCATCAGCGGCCCAACTGGTAGCCGCTGAGTGTCCGGCGCAACATCACCAGGAACAACGGACCGCCGACCACGGCGGTGAAGATTCCGATGGGAAGATCCGCGAACGGCACGACGGTCCGGGCCGCGATGTCGGCGACGCTGAGCAGGACGGCTCCGCCGAGGGCGGACAGCGGGACGAGGTAGCGGTGTGAGGGTCCGACCGCGAGGCGCAGCGCATGCGGGACGATCAGCCCGACGAAGGCGATCACTCCGGCGAAGGCGACCGCCACCGCGGTGAGTATCGACACCAGGATGAGCGCACCGAAGCGGAGCCGTTCGACCGACACGCCGGTCGACGAAGCGGCGGTGTCACCCAGGGCGAGCACGTCGATCTGGCGACGAATCGCGAGACACGCGGCGAAACCGCCCGCGAACACCGCCGCGGTCACGCCCACGTCGGGCCACCGTGCCCCGGCCAGCGTGCCGAGCTGCCAGAAGATGACCTGCTCCCGGGAGGAGCGATCGCCCATGAAGATCAGAAAACTGGTCACCGCGACCGCGACGGCGTTGACGGCGATACCGGTGAGGATCAGCGTGAGTACCGATGCGGTGCCGCCCACGCGGGACAGTCCCCAAACGGCGAAGGCGGTCGCCACCGCTCCCAGGAACGCGGCGAGGGGCAGCGACCACACAGCGGTCTGGGAGTACCCGAACACGAACACGATCGCCGCTCCCACCGAGGCGCCGGCGTTCACGCCGATGATGCTCGGCTCGGCGAGCGGGTTCGCGAACACGCCCTGCATGACCGCGCCGGACACGGCCAACGACGCGCCGATGAGCGCGGCCAGAGCAGCGCGGGGAAACCGAATCGACCAGAGGACACCGTCGACCTGGGAACGACTCGGGTCGACGCCGTGGATCAGGCCGTTGTAGAGCGAGGAGAGGACTTCGGAGGGACTGGTGTGGAACTGTCCGATCGATGCCGAGGCGATCAGACTGATCACCAGAGCGACCCCGAGTACGCCGCCCGCGACCAGGGCGCGCCGTCCCCGTGGCCGGGCCGGTGCTGTGGGCGGGCGGTCGTCCGGTGGGGTCGAAACGGCGGTCGACGTCTCTCCGGAGAGTTCCCGCATCGCGTCAGTGACCGGATGCATCGGTGTAGATCGCCCTCGCCAGCGCTTCGAGGTTGGACGGAGTCCGTGGGCCGTAGGACAGGAGTTGGTTGTCGCCTGCGATCACGAGCCGCTTGTTGCGTCCGGCGGTCGTCTCCGCGACTCCCGGCCGCCCCAGCAGACCGTCGATCCCTCCGGTGGACTCGACGCCGTCGGCCATGGTCAGGATGATCTCTGGGTCGAGGGAGACCAGGGACTCGGCGTTCGCCGGCGCCAGATCGGTGATACCGCTGTCGCCTGCCACGTCGTCCAAGCCGAGTTCGTCGAGTACCTCCGCGGCGCCGTATTCCGGACCGAAGATGAAGAACAGGCCCGAACGGCCACGCACGTACAACACGATCGCGCGCGGAGCACGAGGAGTGGCGGCCCGCAGCGACGAGATCGCGTCGCGGGCGTCGCCCAGTTGTTCTTCGGTGTGCTGTGCGAGTCGATCGGCTTCGTCGGTGACGCCGAAGACGTCGCCGACCGCATCGATCGAGTCGCCGATGTCGGCGATTGCGGGGACTTCGGCGAACCGCACGACCGTGATCCCGGCCGATTCGAGCTGGGCATAGACCCGTTCGGTGCCGATCGTGAGGTTGGTCAAGATGAGGTCGGGACGCAGGTCGAGCACTGCTTCGGTGTTCAATTCGAGTCCGTCCCGGCTCACCACCGGCAGGTCGTCCAACACCGCCTGGGTGTCGGAACCGGCCCGGCCGACCAGCCGGTCGGCCAATCCGAGGCCGATCATCGTGTCGGTCAGCGTGGCATACAGATCGAGGGCGATGACCCGGTCGGCACTGGTGATGCGTACCTTCTTGCCGATTGCGTCGGTCACCGTCGTGGGCAGCTTCGGCGTGGCGGCCGTCTCCGGTACCTCGACCGCCGGCACGTCGGCGACCTCGGTGGGCCCTTCGAGCGTCAGCGCGTCGACCGCATCGCTCGCCGCCGGCGTCGATCCGGGGGTGTTTTCACCGGCCGATGACTGGGCCGTCGAGGTCGTCGGGTCGGCCGACCCGGCCCCGCCCGAACCGCATCCGCTCACGACGAGCACGGCGCTGAGCGCCAGCGCGGCCGTGATCGAACGGCGGCTCCGTGGTCGGGGCATGGCAGAGCTCGGCGTCTCGCTCACGTGATCGAAGCGCTCGCCCGGCGTCGACGTGAGGCGGTCAACCATGCGAGGCCACCGAGGGCGATCAACAACGTACCGACCCCGATCAGACCGGCCGTGTCGGCACCCGTCGCGGCGAGTCCGCCGGACCCACCTGGAGTCTCGGTCGTACTCACCACGTTGCCGTCGGCGTCATAGCAGGTCTCGACGGTTCCCGATCCGGTCGACGAAGCGGTCACGGTGAGCGGATCGAGTGCTTCACCGGCCTCGTAGAACCCGGCGAACGCCCGTGCGCCCGCGGCGGTGAAGGCCGCGGTCGCCGTGCCACCGGCGGCGGAAACGGACGAGAAGGCGAGGGTCGCCATCTCGATGTTCTTGCCGCCGACGTCGTTGCCGTCCATGTCGTGGGAGTCGATGTCGGCGATGAGCATGCCGCTGTTCGGGCCGTCCACGCGCACCCGGAGGTTCGACAGGGTGACGTTCAGCACGTCGTCATGGCCGGTGAAGTGGACGAAGCCGGCGAAGGACCAGGTGCCCTGGCCCGACTCGTCGAGCGACCCCGAACCGTTGGTCCAGGTGAAGCCGGCGCCGGTCCTGCTCACGCCACCGCCGGTGTCGATCTGGCCCTTCGCGACGTTGCTCTCGATGTAGTTGACGAACGACGACTTCACACCCCAGCTCAGCTGCGGGGCGCCGGTCGTGCCGGGCACGGCTTCGGTCACACAGTGCGGGCCGCCCGGAGTGGTGGCCGGCGGGTTCGTCGCCGGGGTCGACGGGCGCGTCGTCGTCGGTCGGGCCGTCGTGGTCGGCGCAGTGGTCGTCGGTGGCATCGTCGAGTCGCTCGGCGTGGTCGTCGCCGGCCCGGTGGTGGTCGTCTGCGACGGTTCGGTGGTCGGCGTCGACGGCGCCGGAGTCGAGGTGGTCGTGGGTGGGGTCCAGCTCGGGTCGAGTGCCTGCTTCTGGGCGTCGGTCAGGTTCATGGGAACGGTGTCGATCAGTGAGCCGTCGGTGATATTGCCGTGGGCCGACCAGACGATGATCTCCCACGCCGCGTCGACGTCGAACCCGACAGCCGCGGCGTTCAAGCCGACGGTCCAGTCGCCCGTGGGCATCGCCATCTTGGGAAGGAAGGTGAGCGCCGGGACGATGCCGTTGTCGGCATTGATCTCGGCGTTGCTCATCGTCGCCGGGTCACGTAGGGCGACGTAGACGCCCGCGTTGGGGGCGCCCGTGGAGGCATTGGGCAGGCTGACGTAACCCGAGCCGTCCACCTTCAGGGTCAGACCCCCGGCCTGTGACGCTGCGGTCACCGACACCGCGGTCGACCACGGGCCGGCGGCGCCGGCACTGGTCAACGGTGCGACGAGAGCGAGCACTCCCACCACGAACGCCGAGAGAACGGCGGCCAATTGCCGGGCCGGATTGTATGGTCGGGACTTCGTCATCGCTGGGGGTTCTCCTCGTCGAGGCGGGACTTGTGTAAAGTAGCCTTTACACAAAGTAGGTTCCAAACCTCTCTACCCCCGAACAGGTATCGATACATGTCAGTAGTGACCGAGGATTCCACCAAGATGGCCTTCTCCGAGGTGATCCGAATGGCGACCGCAGGCGCGCACCGGGGCGCGGAACGGAGCGGGTTTCTCGCGGAGTTGCTCACCGGTGAGCTCCCGGTCGAGTCTTACGGCAGGCTCATCGTGCAGCATCGCGCGATCTACAAGGCCCTGGAGTCGTTCAACTGGGCAATGGCCATGGACGACGTCGCCGGCGAGTTCGTCCAGGACGACGTGGTGCGGCTTCCCGCGCTCGACCGTGACGTCGTCGCGGTGCTGGGCGATGACTGGCAGGACCGCCCCGAGGCGTTGCCCGTGCCCGCGACGCTCGAATACTGCGATCGCATCCGTGAGGTCGGCAACAACTGGCCCGCGGGATGGGTGGCCCACCAGTACGTCCGGTACCTGGGTGATCTGTCGGGGGGCTTCTACGTCGGTTCCCGCATCGAGTCGGTGTTCGAGCTCGACTCGTCCAACGGCACCGCGTTCTATGACTTCCCGCACGTCGACGACCCCGACGCCTGGAAGGAAGCGTACCGTCGCCGGCTCGACGAGGCGCCGTGGGACCAGGCCGAACAGGAACGGATCGTGGCAGAGGTGCTCGAGGCCTACCGGCTCAACACCGAGATCTTCGCTCAACTCGCGGAGCTCGGGTGAGCGGTGGTGACTGGCTCACCGACGAGGTGATCACCGCGGTCGCCCACCACATGAACAGTGACCACGTCGACGACAACGTCGTGATCTGTCGCGGTCTCGGTGGTTGTGACGACGCGACCGCCGCGACGTTCGTGGGCATGACCACGACCGTGGCACGGTTCTCGGTCACCGGGCCCGATGGCGAACGCGAGATCGAGATCGAATTCGCGGACGAGGTGAGCGAACGGGCTCAGGTCCGCACCGAGGTGGCCGGGCTGTATCACCGGAGCGCCGCATTGCTGGGGTTGCCTCCGAGAGAGTGACCGACCGGCGGGCGGATCGAGTGCGCTGGCCGCCGGTCGGCGTGTGGCTCAGTCGGTGATGTCCTTGAGGCGCTGCGCGATCTCGGGGGCCACGATCTTCTCGATGCCCTGGGCGACCGCCATCAGCTTTGCCAGGTCGCCGGAGAGGAGCTTGACCTTGCCGGCCATGAAGGCGTTCACCCCCGCTTGGGAGTTGCCGTCGACCAGGATCGCCTTGGCGACCTGGTAGTCGATCTTGATGGCGATCTCCGGGTCGTCCATGTGGCCGATGTCGAGATCGAGTTGCCCGTCGCTGGTGTCCAGGTGTGCCGCCACGATGCCATCGGAGATCTCGGTCGGTACATCGATCACGTCGAGGTTCATCCGCACCGACACGGCCGGGTCGCCGAGGTCGGTCGACTCCGCCTGGACCTGCTTGGCTGCTGTGACCCAGTCGTTACTCAAGAATGCAGGCATGACGCGTCTTCCTCCATGGTCGACCGATGAGGTTACGGATGGTAACACCTGGGAGAATCGCCGAACGCGTACGGTGACGAACACCACTCGTGCGACAGGTCGCCGAGAAATGTCGATGCAGAACAGGAGCGATTCCAGCGAGATGAACGACCGGATCCACTGCGTCATCGATGGCCCGATCGCCACGATCACCAACGACAACGACGCCAAACACAACGCGTTCGACGACGACATGGATGCTGCACTGTTCGCCATGCTCACCGACCTGCGGGCCCGACCCGACCTCAGGGCGGTGATCTGGCGGGGCGAAGGTCGATCGTTCTCATCCGGACGCGACACCGCCGCCATCGGCACGCTGCAGGTGGAGCTGTCCCACCATGAGCTCATGCGCCGCGGTCACCGGGGGATCCAACAGATCTGGGATCTCGATGCGCCTGTGATCGTCGCGTGCAAGGGGTGGACGATGGGAGGCTCGTTCCAACGGGCGCTGCTCGCGGACATCCGTGTCGCCGCCGAAGGAGCCCGTTTCCGCCTCCCAGAACTCGGCCACGGGGTCATTCCCGACACCGGCGGCGTCGCTGTGCTCACCCAGATGTGTGGCCACGGGGTGGTCTCGGATCTGGTGCTCACCGGCCGCATCATGGAAGCCGACGAGGCGCTCGCCCACGGGATCGTCTCGCGGGTCGTGTCGGCCGACGAGCTCGACGCAACCGTCCGCGAAATGGCCGAGCAGATCGCCGGCACCCCGGCGGTGGCCGTGAAGCTCGCCCGCAAGGTCATCGCCCGCCAGGTGCGCCCCGCCGTGCGTGCTTCGATGGACGACGAGATGATCTACCAGACGTTCCTCAACCGCAGTGACGACTTCGCCGAATTCAAGGCGGCCCGCGGCGAGCAGCGGCCCGGCCGCTACACGGGGAGCTGAAGCGTGTCGGAGCTGATCGGACTTCCCGCCCCGCCACCGATCGGGACGAGTGCGCTGCCCGCGGGCGCCTTCGCGGAGGCCGTCGTGATGATCACCGGAGGCGGGACGGGTCTCGGCAAGGCCATTGCCGCCGAATTCGGTCGCCTCGGTGCCCGCCTCGTGGTGGCGAGCCGGTCGGCCGAGCACCTCGCTGCGGCCGAGGCGATGTTCAGCGAGATCGGGGCCGAGGGGATCGCGGTGACCTGCGACATTCGTGACGCGACCGCGATCGACACGGCGTTCGACGCTGCCGCCGCAGCATTCGGCTCCCCCGACGTGCTCATCAACAACGCCGCCGCGAACTTTCCGGTGCCGGCCGAGGACATGAGCCCCAACGCCTGGCGCACCGTCGTCGACATCACCCTGAACGGCACGTACCTGTGCAGTCGGGCCTTCGCCCGCCGGCACCTCGCCGAAGGCACGCCGGGTTCGATCATCAACGTCGGCGCGTCCTATGCGTGGACCGGCGGCCCCGGCTTCGCCCATTCCGCCGCGGCAAAGGCCGGCGTGAAGAACCTCACCGAGACCCTTGCTGTCGAGTGGGGGCCCTACGGCATCGCCGTCAACGGGCTCGTGCCCGGACTGTTCCCACATGAGGACATGACCGACGACATCACCGCGAACCTCGCTTCTGCGCCGGGTACCGACGATCGCCAACCCGCGCTGCGAACCGGCGAACGACGTGAGTTGGGCTGGGCCGCGACCTTTCTCGCGTCGCCTTACGCGCGGTTCATCTCCGGCCACACCCTGGTGGTCGACGGCGCCAACTGGCAACGACGCAGCCTGGTGAACCCACCGGTCACCACGGTGCGCGCCCAGATGGGTCGGGGACCCTTCGGCGAGGAACAGCCGTGACGAATCGGACCGACGGCGCCGGCGCAGCTGTGGACGCGCCCGAGACCGGACACGGCCCCGATCGCCAGGTCGGCGTCGGCCCGCACCCCGAGCCGTGGCCGACCGGGGAGCGCTACGACCCCGAACTGCTCGCGCAGGGTGACCGCCGCAACGTCGTCGACGGCTACCGCTACTGGTCGGTCGACGCCATCGTCGCCGACCTCGACACGCGTCGACATCCGTTCCACGTCGCGATCGAGAACTGGTCTTCTGACCTGAACATCGGCACGGTGGTCCGCAACGCCAACGCCTTCAACGCCGCGGGGGTGCACATCATCGGTCGACGGCGTTGGAACCGCCGCGGGGCGATGGTCACCGACCGGTACCTGCATGTCACCCACCACAACGACCAGCAAGCATTCGTCGCCTGGGCCCGCCTCGCCTCGCTCGAGGTGATCGGGATCGACAACCTGCCTGGCTCGGTTCCTCTCGAGTCCACGCCGCTGCCGGTAAATTGTGTGCTGCTGTTCGGCCAGGAAGGGCCGGGTCTGTCCGACGAGGCGCGCCGCGTCGCGTCGCGGGTCTGTTCGATCAGCATGTACGGATCGACCCGTTCGCTCAATGCCGGTGTCGCCTCGGGCATCGCGATGTACGCGTGGGCACTCCGACACGCCCACCCGACGGAGGCTACGTCATGACCACACGACCGAGAAGCGGCGGTGCGCGAGGGAGAACCCCGATGGACCGTGCCAAGGAACGGGCGTTGCGGCGTGAGGCGTTTCTGGATGCCGCGATCGCGGTGATCAGCGACGAAGGTCCGGGGGCTTCGATGGAATCGATCGCCCAGGCGGCGGGCGTCTCCAAGCCCATTCTGTACCGGCACTTCACCGACCGCGAGGGGCTGATCGAGGCGCTGGCCGAACGGTTCGTTGGTGAGTTGGCCGACCGGCTGGCCGAGATTCTCAGCGCCGACATCGACCCGGTCGAGATGCTCCGGCTCTCGATCGACGCGTACGTCGCGACGATCGAGGACGACCCGAGCCTGTACCGGTTTCTCACGTCACGGATCCCACCGCGCGGAGCGGCACTGTCGACCCTCGTGGACCGGCTCGCTGCGGTGATCGCCCGGACCTTGGCCGAAGCCTTTCGCGCCGCCGGACTCGACACCGCCCCGGCGCGTCCCTGGTCCTATGGGATCGTCGGAATGGTCCACCTCGCGGGCGACGACTGGGTTGCCCGGCCGGCGATTCCCCGTGCCGAGCTGGTGGACGATCTGATCCGCCTTCTGTGGGACGGCATCGCGGGCGTGGCGGTCCAGGTGCCCGACCCCTCGGCGTGGCGGAGTCACTGAGGCGCCCGGCGTTCCCGCAGAAACCTCTTGATTCTTTCGGAACGGAGTGGTCAAATACGAATCGAGAGATTCTCTCTCAATATATCCACCGTTCTCCATCACTTCCATGGTGTTTCATGTCTCATGACTGACGACCGTATTGCGATGCAGGTGCCAGCGACGGCGTCGTCGAGTCCCTTGATCCGACTGGCCGCTGCTCAGGTGGCGGCCCAGTGTGGACTCGATTATGACCGGGTCGAGGATGTGCGCATGGCGGTGTCGGAGTCGGTCAGGATCCTGATCGGAGCGCCCGGCGACGAAGTCGACGGCGCTTCGGACGCGCCCCGCCTCGATGCCGTGCTCACCGTCGGTGACCGGTCGCTGACCATCGTGGTCGGCCTCGACGGCAACGGGGACGGGAACGCCCCGGGACCCGACGACGACTCGATTCGGATCCTCGAGGCGACGACCACGTCGTTCTCCATCGACGCGGCCGATCAGTGGTCGCCGGTGGTCACGGTGCACTTCGATACGGGCAATGCAAGCGGGGCGGTTCGGGACCGGACCCCTGGAAGGGAAGGCTGACATGCAACTCCAGCTCGTCTCCACGCAGAGACGGCACGAACGTCGGGCGAGGTTCATCGACTATCACCGCAGCGGGAATCCGGACCTGCGGGATCGACTCGTCAGACGGCACCTGCCCCTCGCGCGCCGGCTCGCGGCGAGGTACGCCCGTCGAGGTGTGCCGGCCGAAGATCTCTTCCAGGTGGCGTCGATCGGGCTCATCCACGCGGTCGACCGTTACGACCCGCGGCGTGGCATCGCTTTCGACGTCTTCGCCACGCCGACCATTCTCGGGGAGATCAAGCACCATTTCCGTGACCGCTCCTGGGATCTGCGCGTGCCCCGACGCGTCCAGGACCGCTACCTCGCCATCA
>DASSYG010000350.1:0-3367 GCA_035703405.1 Acidimicrobiales bacterium
AGCGCGCCGAGGGCGTCCGACTGGCCCAGGTCGAATGCGGCGCCCCACCCACCGGCGAGGTACACGATCGAATAGTCGTCTGCGTCGAGGTCGCCCACGGCGAGCGAGTCGGTGACCTTGGCGCGGAAGGCATCGTCGGCCAGGAAACGGTCGTCCGCGGCGGTGCGCAGCGGGCCGCGCAGCGACAACGGGTCGACCGGGATCGTCCCCCCCGCCGGGGAGGCCACGTCGACTTCGGCGCCGGCGTCTTCGAACGCGTAGTAGGGCACGGTCATCTCCGACGCGAACACCCCGGTGGGTTTGCCGACGTCGAGGACGCCGTGGTTCGTGGCGACGACGAGCACCCGGTGCCCGACGAGGCTGGGCAACGCCTCGCCCGGGTCGTCGTCGGGGTGCATGCCGATCTTGTGCAGCAGCGCCCGCACGGCGCGGGCCGGTGGTCGGGCCTTGCGCTGTTCAGGGGCAGTGGGGTGGCGGCGTTCATAGGGCCATGGCTCGTTGCGTGCGGGAATGGACCGCTCGCGTTCGGCGACCAGCCGGTCTTCGAGCACCTTGCGCACGCCGGCGGCGCCAGGGTCGTCCGCTCGGTTGATCACCTCGATCGGATCGTCGACGAGGTCATAGAGCTCCCACTGATCGGCCAGCGGCTCGCTGCGATACTGGTCCCCCGTCGGGGGGCTGGCCGCGAGGTGCCGCACGAAGGGTTCGGTCCAGGTCGCCGGATCGTCGTAGGTCCGTACCAGCTTCCACAGGTGCCCCGCGCCACCGTCGGCGTCGTCCACGCGGGACACGACCGCTTCGAAGTTCGCCCCGACGTGCGCGGGCACCTGGATCCGCAACGGCTTGGGCGGGTGGTCGATCTTGCCGAACTTGCGGGCCACGCCCGAGGCGAGCGAGTCGCCCTCGAGCATGTTGTCGCGGGTCATCAGGTACACGCGGCGCGCCTCGTCGGGCGCGTCGCCGTCGACGACATCCATCAGGTTGCACCCGGGCAGCGGATGCACCTCGCTGAAGGTCTCCGCGAGCACGGCCGCGGTCGCTTCGGCGTCGATCCCAGCGGCGGCGAGCAGCGTGGGCACGATGTCCAGATGCGACGTCGGCGCCTCGACGGTGCGCGCACTGGTGGCATCGGCGCCGACGCGGGCGATCACGAAGGGGATGCGAGTGGCTTCGTCGTAGAGGTTGAACCACTTCTGGTGCAGCCCACCGTGGGCGCCGAGCAGGTCCCCGTGGTCCGCGGTGCGCACGAGCACGGCGTCACCGTCGCCTCCTTCGGTGATGGCCCGACGGACCCGGTCGATCGGCGCGTCGACCTCGGCGTGCAGCCGGTGGTACAGGTCGCGGTAGGTCTGTTTGTTGTTGTCGTAGATGCGATTGACCGCAGCCGCCGGGCCGTACGCGGAGGGATACGACGTGCGGTAGGCGATCTGGGCGGCCGGTTTGGTGGACAGGTCCTCATCCGCGGTGGTGGGTGCAGGCACCGTCGGCGGGTCGAGTGGCGAGGCCTCGAGCGGGTTCTTGCGCATCCAGATCGGAAACAGCACGATGTCGTGGGGGTTCACGAAGCTGGCGACCAGCAGGAACGGCCGCTGCGCGTCGGCGTCACCGGTGCGTCGGCGGGCGTAGCGGTCCTCGAGCCAGCGCACGACCCGCTCGGCGATGAGTGGGTCCCGCACGTAGCCACTGTCGGCCAAGCGGCCCCCGTGAGGTTCGGGGCCGACCCAGCCCGAGAAGCCGAACTCATCGAGTGGGTCGGCGTCGAGATACTGCTGCACGGCTGCGGCATCGGCGTGGCCGTGGGCGTCGTTGGTCGCCACCGGCAGCCCGGAGTCGGGGTCGATGAGGTCCGCATGGGAGATGTGCCACTTGCCGTCGTAGTGCGTGTCATATCCTGCGGCGCGGAACCAGTTGCCGAGCGTGGGGACCTCACCGGGCCGCAGCCAGCGCAGCCGTGAATCGTCGGCCATCTTGCCCAGGCCGTCGGTCTGGGTGACCCCGTGCAGGTCGGGGTACTGGCCGGTGAAGATTGTCGGGCGCGAAGGCACGCACGCGACCGACCCGGTGTAGTGCCGCGCGAAGGTCACGCCGTGTTCGTCGAACCACGCCCTGCCCGTGAGTGTTTCGTCACGCCATCGGGCCAGCGCTGCCGCCTGGGGCCCGGCATCGGCGAGCTCATAGGGCGGGGTGGCCCGTTCCTCGTCGGTCATGATGATGACGATGTCGGGCCGGTTGTCGCCAACGGTCTCAGACACGGGCGATCCCTTCCATTCGGTTGTCGAGTCCGTCGAGGAGTTGATTCGATACTCGGGCGAGGACCCGCGCCACGACCGCGGCGACGAGCTTCTGCGGTGGGCGGCTGCCGGCGTCCACGGTCGAGGTGAGCGATACCTCGGTGCCGCCCTCGACCGGTTCGAGACGCCAGCGGTTCTCGGCGTGGCGGACCGCGCCGGGCAGACCGTCGAGTTCATAGGCCAGGGTGACCGCGGGCTGCCAGTCGACGACCCGCTCGAGCAGCACCGTGCGCCCGGCCTGCACCCGCCGGGTCGCACCGGGGCCTTCACCCGTCTGGGTCGTCACCACCGAATGGTTCACGTTCGGCGCCCAGCTCGCCAACGCGCCGAAGTCGGCAAGTACTTCCCAGATCTCCCCCGGCGACGCCTCGATGCGTCGATGTCGCGTCGCCTGTGCCATCACCCATGCCCCTTTGTCATCGCATTCGGTACTCTCGGGCCGCCCACCTTAGCCGTCTCGGCGCGATTGTGCGAGATGGCATCGCAATTGTTGCGCTGCGCGGTAGCCTCTGGCCGTGCCAAATCCGCCAGCCACCATCCAGGACGGCCGTCGCGCCCGACGCAGTCGCAACCGCGAGGCCGTCGTCGACGCGTTGTTCGATCTGTTGGCCGAGGAGTCCGGGGTTCCCGGCGCCGATGCGATCGCAGAACGCGCCGGCGTGTCGGTGTCGTCGCTGTTCCGCTACTTCGACGGACTCGAGGACCTCAAGAACCAGACAGTCGAGCGGTACTTCACGCGTTATGAGTCACTCTTCGAGATCCCGCACATCGGCGAGGGCACGCGTACAGAGCGGATCGAGGTCTTCGTCGACGCGCGTGTCCTACTGTACGACGCCATCGCGCCCATTGCCCGTCTAGCGCGCTCCCGGGCCTATGACCAGCCGAGTCTGGCTGCGCCTCTGGCACTGGCCCGAGCGAACTTCGTCGACCAGATCCGCGTCCATTTCGCCTCGGAGTTGGCGGGGTTGACCGCCGACGATTCGGCCGCTCAGGTCGCCTTGGTCGACACGCTCACGTCGTTCGAGGCCTGGGACCTCCAGCACACCGCGCACGAACGCACGGCGGCGGAGGTCTCA
>DASSYG010000013.1:0-12141 GCA_035703405.1 Acidimicrobiales bacterium
CACCGGCAGGTAGACGTGATACCAGTCCGACTTCTGTTCCTCCACGAGGAACACCAGCGGTGCGCCGTTCGGATTGGGGTTCGACAGAGTGTGACCCGGTTGCGTCGTCGCGTCGGGCACGAGGTAGACGTTCACCTCGTCGGGAACGGCGGTCGCCACCAGCGAGACATCTCGTGGGACCGTGGTGGTCGGACCCGTCGTGGTCGTGACCGCGGCGTGCTGACGGGGTTCGGACAGCGTCGGTCGTGATCCGCTGCATCCGGCCAGGACGATCGTGAGGGCCGCGAGCAACCCGGCGGCGGAACGGCGCAGATTCATCTCGAAGATGTTACCGGGCGGTCGAGCCGCTTCGGCAGCCTCTTCGTTGGTCTACACCGGGGTGGCGGTGCCATCGCATCCGGTCGCATCTTCGGGGTTGACCTCTTCGAGGGTGCGGTGGGCGGTCTCGGGGTAGGCGACGCCCAGCAGCACCGCGACGAGCACCGGTCCGGCGAGCATCACCGCCATCGCCGGACCCATCCGACCCCAGTGGTCGACCAGGGCCCCGACCGTCAACAACCCGGCGCTCGATCCGGCGACCGCCGCGACCTGCAGGATCCCGTTGGCCTTGCCGCGTAGTGCCGTGGGAAACAGCTCCGGCCCGTAGACCGCGATCGCCGGGACGGCGGCACCGCCGAGGATCGTCCCGGCGAGCGTCCAGGCCCACATCGTCCAGCCGTGGCTGAAGAACCCGATCAGCACCAGCAGCGAGCCGCCTAGCACGCCGATACCACCGACCAGGCGGCGCCCGCGGGTGTCGGCGAGGCGTCCACCGAAGGCGACGCCGAGCGCGGCGGGAGTCGACGTGGCCACGGTGAACAGGGCGATACGTGCCGCGGAGAAGTCTCGTTCGTGATCGAGGAACGTGTTCTGCAACTGCGACGCCGGCGTCGCGAACAACGCGGCTGCGAACAGCGCGGCGCCCACCAGCAGCAGTCGGCTGCCGTGCCCGGTGAGCGCGACCTTGGTGGTGCGTCGGATGAACCGGCGGGTTTCGGGCAACACCCGCGACAGTCGCAGCAGCGGATACAGCCCGACCAACGGGATCACATAGAGCCACCGCCAACCGCCCGCCGAGGTGTCTGCGAGCGGCAGGAACCACACGCACACGCCTGCCCCCAGGCCACCGGCGAGGGTCATCACCCCGACCGCGTAAGCCCGAGAAGACCGCGGCATCTCCTCGGCGGCCACGATCGCCAGCAGGATCGCCGCGGCCGTCGAGAACGCCCGCGACACGGTCTGGGCGACCGCAAGGGTCCACATCGACGTGGTGACCGCACTGAACGCCGCGGTCACACACGACGCCGCGATCGATGCGAGAAGCAGCTTGCGTCGGCCGCGCCGGTCGGCGAGCGCGACGATCGCGAGTGAGCCCAGCACGCCGATCCGGACCGCGGCGAGCACATTGCCCTGATCACCGGTGGTCGCACCGAACTGGTCGGCCGAATAGGTGATCGTCTGGGAGATGATCGTGCCGAGATAGCCGGTGACGACGCTGAGGGAACTGATCGTGGCGAGCACCATCGCGGACCGGGCGTCGAGACGGTCCGGCGGAAGCCACGCGGGTATCCGACCCGATTCGGGCGGACGGGATCCGACGGCGAGGCGGCGGTGTCGGCGGACGATGCGACGGCGCAGGGGCCAGCGGAAAAGCAAGCCCCAGAACGGCACGGCGAGACGGAACGTCGTGGCCTCGGTGACGAGCGGATCACCGTCGTCGGTTCGGTCGACTGTGACCTCACGGAGCCAGACGTGAAAAGGACCTTCGTCCAGGACGAAGGTGCCTTCGCCGGTGCGGGTCTCGGTGACCAGGTCGTCGCGTGGTTCGAAGAATCTCGCCAGGTGGTTCTCCGACACCCGGGAGTGGCACGTCACGGTGGTCACCTGTGGCGTTCCTCCGGGAGGGGTGGTGGTTCGGTCGGGTCGGCGTGCCCGATGTCTGCGCAGACGTGGGACGTCGCCACGGTATCGTCCCGACGCCACTGCGGACCGACACCGCAGGCATGGTTGAATGGACCGATGCCCGAACCGTACGACCCTGGGCGCTGGAGGGAGCGATGACCCCCGCACCGATGATCGAGGTCGCCGAGAGCGGGCCGCTCGAAGGCGAGGTGGCAATCTCGGGCGCCAAGAACTCGGTCTTGAAGCTGATGGCCGCTTCGCTGCTGGTGCCCGGCCGCACCGTGTTGTTGAACGTCCCCGACATCACCGACGTGACCGACATGGCCGAGCTGCTTGGAGCGATGGGATGCGCGGTGACCAGGGACGGCGGTCGACTGATGATCGATCGTCCGGTGGATCTGAATCCCGAAGCGCCCTATGAGCTGGTCGAGTCGATGCGCGCGTCGATCGAGGTGCTCGGGCCGTTGTTGGCCGGCGTGGGTCGGGCCCGGGTGGCGTTGCCCGGAGGCGACGATTTCGGACACCGACCGATCGACCTGCACCTGGCCGCGTTCGAGGCGATGGGTGCGCACATCACCAGCGAACACGGCTATGTCGAGGCGACCGCCGAACGGCTGCTCGGCACCGAGGTGAACCTGGAGTTCCCGAGCGTGGGGGCCACCGAGAACGTGATGATGGCGGCCACCCTCGCGAAGGGCACCACGGTCATCGAGAACGCGGCCCGAGAACCCGAGCTGTCGGACCTGGCGTCGATGCTGAACCGCATGGGCGCGAACATCACCGGCATCGGCAGTTCCCGGCTGGTCATCGAAGGCGTCGAGGAGCTGAGCACGGTCGAGCACACGGTGATTCCCGACCGCATCGAGGCAGCCACTTTTCTCGTCGCGTTGGGGGTGACCGGCGGGGAACTCACGCTGCGTGGCGCGCGTCACGATCACATGGACATGTTGATCACCAAGCTGGGCAGCACCGGCATGCGGGTGTCGCCGACCGATGACGGGCTGTGGGCGATGGCGCCGGAGAGACCCCGGTCCACCGATGTGTCGACCCTGCCGTACCCGGGAGTGGCGACCGACTACAAGCCGCTGCTCGTGGCGCTGCTGTGTGTCGCCGAAGGCACCGGGATCGTCACCGAGAACATCTTCGGGGGCCGGTTCCGTTACGTGTCCGAGCTGGTCCGGATGGGCGCCGACATCAGAGTCGAGGGGCACCACGCAGTCGTGCGGGGTTGTGAACGCCTTTCGGCCGCGCCGGTTCGGGCGCCGGACATCAGGGCGGGTGCGGCGCTGGTCCTGGCGGCGTTGCGGGCCGACGGCGTCACCCACATCGCCGATGCGCACCACATCGACCGCGGATACGAGGATTTCGTGGGCAAGCTGAGCCGCATCGGAGCGACCATCCGCCGCATCGGCTGACATGAGCCGCCTGCGGCGTCGATCAGACGGGGGCGCTCAACTGGATTCGGAGCCGTAGCGCGGTCGACGCGGGGGCGGGCTCATGTCGACGGTGCCGTCACGATCGGCCCGGTGGTTGGCGAGCGCCAGGACGGCTGCGAACGCGCCGAGCGGAATGCACACCAGCACCATCGAGAGCCAGTCGCTCTGGTGAGCGAGCAGCAGCGCGGTCGGGGACATGGGGTCCATCATCTCAGGAGTACGAGGGTCCACACAACGCCGCTGACCACGGTCAGGCCCATCGCGCCCGACGCGGCCGTCCAGGCGCGGTTGCGGGCAACGGCGGAGGTCGTGCCATCAGCGGCGCGATCGGTGGCCGCGTGGCCGATCATCATCAGCGCGCTCAGGTGGCCCGCGACGATCGCTGCGACCACGACGATGCCGTGGGTGAACGGTGAGAGCGGTTGTGCCGACACCTGCCAGTAGACGGTGCCGAACAGGTTCCAGCCCTGGGCGAAGGGGTCCGATATCAGCACGAGGATGTTCTGGGTCTGGGTCAATCCGATCGTGGTCGCCTGGGCAAGGAGCACGCTGCCCGCGATCGGGCCCGGGACCGCGGCCAGGGGCCGGGTGCCGGGTTCCCTGCGAGCTCGTTCCACGAGCTGCTCGCAGCCCCGCCACACGCCGAAGAAAGCCGCGGAGAGTGCGGCGAATATCGCCATCACCCAGATGGTCTCGTCGAGGCCGCCGTCGAAGCCGACGTTGGTGATGAACCAGTTCGTCGTCGCCGCCTGATTCGCTCCCAGCGCGCCGAGCAGCATCGTGGCGATCAGCCCTACGGTGCGTCGTCTGCCACGATCGGCGAGGCGGGCACGGGCCTTTCCCGGACGGGTGATCGCGGCGGTGAGGTCCAACGCGGTGGGCAGTGGGTTCCACGCCCGTATCGCGGCGACACCGCCACGTCGTGCCACGAAGATCATGGCGACGCCGTACGACGTCAGCCAGAACGCGAGGTGACGCGGTTCGTCACCGGCGATCCATGCGATCCAGATCAGCACGTAGCTGGCGAACACCGGGACCGGTGCCCACCAGGGCATCGGTATACGACCCGGATCGGCATCGTCGGGCTCGCGCGTGAACACGATGAACGGGTCGACGGCCTCCCAGACCCAACCGAAGGCCAGCGCCACCCAGCCCCCCAGCGACCAGAGCATGCCGATGAGCGCCAGCGTTGCGATGTTCTGGGTGAGCACTGCTGGGCCGAACCAGCAGAAGCCGACGAACACCCAGAACAGCACGGCCATGACGACCCGGCCGATCCTCACGACACGGCCGGTGCGGCCGGGCGACGTGGCGGCGGCCGGTTCGGCATCGGCGTCGCCTTTCGGGTCAGCTTCGGGGCGTGGCCGTGGACGCGGTACGTGTCGGTTGCGGGAGATCAGGATCACGATCACCGACACCGCGAAAACCGCGTAGGCGAGCGCCCACGCCGGAAGGTCCAACGCTGCGCTCCCGCTCGCAGCGAAGTGTGCCAGCAACATGGCCGGTCAGCCTAGGCGGAGCAGATCGGAAGCCATCCGACTGGCCGGCGCGACCGACGCCGCATCGTCCGCGGCGGAGGAGAACGGGTCTCGAAAGTCGAATGCGGACAAAGTTGATCGGATTGGTCGGGATTAGCTAGGTTGGCGAAATGCCAACGACGACTCGGGCCAAGGGGCCGGCCAAGGAACCACCTTCCTGGGACCTCATCCTCAAGCGGAACGCCATCGAGCGACACAAGAAGGAGAAGTTCCCGCTCGATATCATCGACGAACTTCCCGCCATGATCGAGAAGGGCTACGAGGCGATCCCCGAAGAGGACATCGTCTTTCTGAGCTGGTACGGGCTCATGCACGACAAGCCCAAGATCGGTACGTTCATGGTCCGGGTCAAGGTGCCAGGCGGGCGGATCACCCCCGACCAGCTCACCGCGCTCGGGCACATCTCGCTCGACCAGGGCCACGATTATGGCGAGCTGACCACCCGTCAGGGCATCCAGTTGCACTGGATCGAACTCGCGAAGCTCCCCGAGGTGCTCGCCGAGATCAATGCGATCGGGCTCACCACGACCGGGGGCGAAGGCGACACCGTCCGCAACGTCACCGGCTGCCCCGTCGCCGGCGTCGACGCCGCGGAGCTGTTCGACGTCACCGGCCTCATCGCCGACGTCGCCGCCTACTTCTCGGGCAACCGTGCCTATTCGGATCTGCCCCGCAAGCACAAGTACACGATCTCGGCGTGCCCTGCCCAGTGCAACGCCCCAGAGATCCACGACGTCGCCCTGGTCGGCACCATCAAGGACGGCCGCAACGGGTTCGGGCTGCAGATCGGTGGCGGGCTCTCGGCGACGCCCCGCATCGCCAAGGACCTCGGCGTGTTCGTGCCCTATGAGTCCAACGAGCAGATCATCGAGGTGCTGCGAGCCGTCACCGACGTGTGGCAGACCAACCCCCGCTACCGCGTGAGCCGGGTCAAGGCCCGCATCAAGCACATGATGGACGACTACGGCCCCGAGGCCATGCGCACCATGATCGAAGAGTGGCTCGGCTACACCTTCGAAGACGGCGTCTCGCCCGAACCGGTCGGTGACGGCTCCGGCCACGTCGGCGTGCACCGCCAACGCCGGCCCGACCTCTCCTACGTCGGCGTGCCCGTGACGATGGGCCGGGTCACCGGCACCCAACTCATCGCGCTCGGCGACATCCTCGGCCAGATCGGGGCCGAGGCCCGCTTCACCCGTTCCCAGAACTTCATCGCCGCGAACGTGCCCACTGCGCAGGTGTCGTGGTTGACCGACCAACTCGAGGCAATCGGTTTCGAGCCGAAACGGTCGAACCTGTACGCGAAGTCGGTCGCCTGCACCGACCACCAGTTCTGCAACTACTCGGTCGCCGAGACCAAGGGGCGGCTCGAGCTGATCCTGCCCGAGCTCGAAGCGCGTTTCGGGGCCGACAACGTCGCCGACCTGGGCATTCACATGGACGGCTGCCCGCACGCGTGTGCTCACCACTGGGTCGGCGACATCGGCCTACAGGGCACCACCGCCACCGACAAGGCGACCGGTGTGCGCACCGAGGCCTACAACCTGCGACTGCGCGGACGTCTCGGCGCCGGGGCGGCGATCGGCGTGCCGCTGTTGCGCCGCATTCCTGCCGCCGAGATAGACGAGGTCGTGTGCCGTCTGGTCGGTGCGTGGGTCGATGCCAAGCGCGTCGCCGGCGAGCCGATCAGCTTCGGGGACTTCCTCGCCCGCTACGACGACGACGAGTTGCGCGCCATCTGCAACGACGAAACCGCCGACACGTCGAGCGGTGAAGTCGAGCAGGCCGCGACGACGCCGCTGGTGCGGATCCCCGGCATGCTGCTCGAGACCACCAACGGCGCCGATCTGATCGAGGTCGAAGCCCGCACGGTCGGCGGCATCCTCGCCGAGTTGGCGAAGCGCTTCCCACTGCTGGCCGCCCAGACGCTCGACACCAAGGGTGAGGTGATCCCGTCGGTCAACGTGTTCCTCGGCGAAGAGGACATCCGGTTCATGAACGGCCTGGACACCCCCGTCGCGGCGGGCGAGGAACTTTCGATCCTCCCCGCACTGTCGGGTGGTTGTTGAGCGGTTCTGCCGCTGCACCCGCCCACCCATTTCATCTCACCTGGCCTGCGGGCCGGGGACCCACGTAGAACCCTTGTGAGAAACGAGCACACCATGACCACCCGAGTGCAGTTCGACGACCTCGAAATCGGTGAGATCGCCATCGACCTGGACGCATCAGAACCCGACGAGGTCCTCGAATGGGCCTTCGAAACCTTCGGCGACGACGAGATCGCGGTGGTCACCGCGTTGCAGTCCGAAGGCATGGTGATGCTCGACATGGCGGTGAAGCTGCGTCCGGACATCCGGGTCCTCACGGTCGACACGCTGCGGTTGCCACCGGAAACCTACGACTACATCGACCAGGTGCGCGAGCACTACCCGACCATGCGTTTCGAGGTGATCAAACCCGACCTCGACCAGGTCGCGGCGATGGAGAACCAGCACGGTCGTGACCTGTTCAAAGAGTCGGTGCCGCTGCGGCTCACCTGCTGCAGCGTGCGCAAGGTGCAGCCTCTCGTGGGGGTACTGCGGGGCCTGGACGGCTGGGTGACCGGGCTGCGGCGGGAACAGTGGGCGTCGCGGGCGGCGATCAGAAAGGTCGAGCTCGACCACGACCACGACGGGATCGTCAAGTTGAACCCGCTCGCGGACTGGTCCAAAGACGAGGTGTGGGACTACCTGAGAGAGCACGAGGTGCCGATCCATCCGCTCTATTCGAAGGGGTACACGAGCATCGGGTGTGGGCCGTGCACGCGCCCGATCACCGAAGGTGAAGACGACCGCGCCGGACGCTGGTGGTGGGAGACCGGCGCGCCCAAGGAGTGCGGCATCCACTGCCCGATCGAGACCGGCGGCTTCGAGCACGAGGCGCACGCGTTGCTGGGAGACGACCAGTGACGGCGGCCGCGGTCGTCGCTGCCGGGCCGCCCGACCAAGACCGGGTCGCCGCGGAGGACCTCACCCTGGACGAAGAAGAAGCCTCGATCGTCGCCGCAGAGGCGGCCGCGGCGGCGAACGTTCTGCCCGAACTGCTCCGGAGTCGCGCCCTCGCCCTCGCCGAGGTTGCCCCGACCGGAGGCGTCCCGGCGGAGCTCGTCGAGGCGCTGGAGTACGTGGCCACCACGTCGCTCACGGGCGGCCGAGCCCGGCGCCGGTACACCGCCGAAGGTGAGAAACTGCTCAACCGGGTGCTGGCCCGCACCCCGGGCGGTCGGGCCCGTGCGGCATCGGTCGCCGAGGTGAACGCCGCGTTGGGTTCACTCGCCGGACGTGAACTGCACGGCGTACGGGTCGCCACCCGCGTGCCCGGCAGCCACACTGTGCGACTCGACGTCGACGGGGTCGTGCTCACCCTCGGGCTGTCGGCCGCCGGGGTGACCGTCGAAAGCGTGGCACTGTGACCATCGTCGAAGCCCGCCCCGTCGCCACTCGCGCCGCCGCAAAGACCCTGACCCATCTGGACCACCTCGAAGCCGAGGCGATCCACATCCTGCGCGAAGCGGTCGCCGAGTCCGAGAACCCGGTCATGCTGTACTCGATCGGCAAGGACTCGTCGGTCATGTTGCACCTGGCTCGCAAGGCGTTCTATCCGTCGCCGCTGCCCTTCCCGCTGTTGCACGTCGACACGACCTGGAAGTTCCGGGAGATGTACGAGATGCGTGACCGGGTCGCCGTCACCGATGGCGTGGAACTGATCGTGCACCGGAACCCCGATGCGGTCGCCCGAGGGATCAATCCCTTCGACGACGGCTCGGCCGTGCACACCGACATCTGGAAGACCGAAGGCCTCAAACAGGCACTCGACACCCACCGCTTCGACGTCGCGTTCGGCGGCGCGCGCCGCGACGAAGAGGCATCGCGGGCCAAGGAGCGGATCTTCTCGATCCGATCCGCGGCGCACCGCTGGGACCCCAAACGCCAGCGCCCCGAGCTCTGGCAGCTCTACAACACCCGGCTGATGAGAGACGAAAGCGTGCGCGTGTTCCCACTGTCGAACTGGACCGAGCTCGACGTGTGGCTGTACGTGCACCGTGAACAGATCCCGGTCGTGCCGTTGTACTTCGCCGCGCCCCGCCCGGTGGTGAACCGGGACGGCGCTCTGATCATGGTCGACGACGACCGGTTCCGGTTCGCGCCCGGAGAAACCCCTGAGACTCGCACGGTGCGGTTCCGCACGCTCGGGTGTTATCCGCTGACCGGTGGCATCGAATCGAGCGCCGCCGATCTGGATTCAGTCATCCTCGAGATGGTCGCGTCGACCACGTCGGAGCGTCAGGGCCGGGTCATCGACTTCGACGGTTCGGGTTCGATGGAGCGCAAGAAGCGTGAGGGGTACTTCTGATGGGTGTGGCCGCGACGACGCCGGTGCCGTCGACCGGCGAGCTCGTCGAATCGGAGATCTCGGCCTTTCTCGCGGAACACCAACGACGATCGACCCTGCGGTTCATCACGTGTGGGTCGGTCGACGACGGCAAGTCCACGCTGATCGGGCGGTTGTTGTACGAGGCCAATCTGGTCCTCGACGATCAGCTCAGCACGCTCGAGGTCGATTCGCGCAAGGTCGGCACGCGCGGCGCGGACCTCGACTTCGCGTTGCTGGTCGACGGGTTACAGGCCGAACGCGAACAGGGCATCACCATCGATGTCGCCTACCGCTTCTTCTCGACCCCCACGCGCCAGTTCATCGTCGCCGACACGCCGGGCCATGTGCAGTACACACGCAACATGGCCACGGGCGCGTCCACCGCCGATCTGGCGGTGATCCTGCTCGACGCGACCAAAGGCGTGTTGGCCCAGACCCGACGCCACACCCACCTCGTGTCACTGATGGGCATCTCCCAGGTGATCCTGGCGGTCAACAAGCTCGACCTCGTCGATTACGACCGTGACACGTTCGAGACCCTGGCTGCCGACTACGCCGAGTTCGCGGGGCGTATCGGCATCTCGTCGGTGACCGCCATCCCGCTGTCGGCAGTCGAAGGTGCCAACCTCACCGCGCCCAGCGCACATACCGCCTGGTACGACGGGCCGACTCTGCTCGGCGCCCTCGAGGCTGCGCCGTTGGCCGCGACGGCGACCGGAGGTGCGTTGCGGATGCCCGTGCAGTGGGTGAACCGGCCGGACGCGACCTTCCGGGGTTTTGCCGGCCAAGTCCTCACCGGGTCGGTCGCTCCCGGCGACCAGGTGGTCGTGTTGCCCTCCGGTGAACGCAGCCACGTCGAGCGCGTCGTGACCGCCGACGGTGAGCTGGACATCGCCTCGGCCGGCCAGGCGGTCACGGTGACGCTCGCAGACGAGATCGACGTCAGTCGCGGCGATGTGATCTGCGCCGAGGGTGAACGCGCCGCGGTGTCGGACCGGTTCGGCGCGCACGTGGTGTGGATGGCCGATTCGCCGCTCGTCCCCGGCCGCCGCTACCGGGCCAAGATCGGCACGGCGACGATCGGCGCGACCGTCGCCCGGCCACTCCGTGCCCTCGACGTCGACCACCTCGAGCAGGTGCCGGTCGACACGCTCGGGCTGAACGACATCGGCGAGGTCACCGTCACGCTCGATGCGCCCGTCGCCTTCGACCGCTACCGCGACAATCGGGATCTGGGCGGATTCATCCTGATCGACCGGCTCACCAACGACACGGTTGCCGCCGGAATGATCGACGCACCTCTGGAATCGCGCGACCACATTCACTGGCAGCACCTCGAAGTCGATTCGGTCGCCCGCGCGGAGCTCATGGGGCACCGCAGTGCGGTGGTCTGGATGACCGGGCTGTCGGGCGCGGGCAAGTCGACGATCGCGAACGTGCTGGAGCGCAAACTCCACGCGCGCGGGGTGCACACCTTCCTGCTCGACGGCGACAATCTGCGCCACGGCCTCTGCCGGGATCTCGGCTTTGCCGCGGTGGACCGGGCCGAGAACGTGCGTCGAGCCGGTGACGTGGCGGCGCTGATGCACCAGGCCGGGCTTGTCGTGATCGCGGCGTTCATCTCGCCGTATGCGTCCGAGCGTGCGGCGGTGCGTGAGCACTTCGTGCCCGGTGAGTTCTGTGAGGTGTTCGTCGACACGCCGCTGCGAGTCGCCGCGGAGCGGGACCCGAAAGGCCTCTACGCCCGTGCCGAGCGGGGCGAGCTGATCAACTTCACCGGCATCGACGCCCCCTATGAGGCGCCCGAGCAGGCCGAGGTGCGCGTCGACACGACCGAAACGTCACCCGAGCAGGCCGCTGATGAGGTGATCGCGCTGCTGGAGCGCAACGGGATCCTGGCGCGGTGATGTCGCACGGCGCGTCAGCGCAGGTCGATGGCGGCGACCTGGCCGATCACGAACACGGTCGGCGAGGCGAGCAGGGCGGGTTCGACGTCGCCCAGCGTGGCACGGGCGATGACCTCATCGGGGGTCGTCACCGACTTCGCCGCAGCGACCGGCGTGGTCGGATCGGCCCCGGCGGCGATGAGATGCGTGGCGATGCGGGCCATGCGGGCCGCGCCCATCATGACGACGATGGTGCCCCCCAAGGCGACGAGGGCTTCGGCGTAGCCGGGCGCCCACGCATCGGGTTCCTCGTGACCACTGAGCACGGTGAACGTGCGGGTCACGCCTCGACAGGTCAGCGGCGCCCCGGCCGCGGTCGGCGCGGCGAGCACCGAGGAGATACCGGGCACGACGGCGTAATCGACGCCGGCGGCGCGCAGCGCCTCGACCTCCTCGGCGCCGCGGGCGAAGATGTACGGGTCGCCACCTTTGAGGCGTACGACCGTGTCGTGTCGCCGACCGTGCTCGACGAGCAGCGCATTGATGTCATCCTGGGACGTCGGCGCCGATCCAGGGGCTTTGCCGACATCGATGATCTCAGCGTCGGCACCGGCGAGGGCAAGCAACGGTTCGGCGAGCCGATCGTGCAAGATCACGTCGGCAGTTGCGATCAGTCGCGCACCGCGCACCGTGATGAGTTCGGGGTCGCCTGGGCCGGCTCCGACGAGGTGAACGGTCACGATCGCGTATCGGTTCTCGGAGCGCTGGGCACAAAGGCGAGCATAGATGACTGATTCGGTCGGGATTCAGCCGGAGGCGAACCCGGCTGCGCCGGCGGCCGCGGCGCTGCTCGGCATCGGCGCGGCGTATCCGGTCATCCTCGACCTGCACGCCAAGGCGGTGCTGGTCGTGGGCGGAGGTCGGGTC
>DASSYG010000023.1:0-4374 GCA_035703405.1 Acidimicrobiales bacterium
CCGTCCATGACCTCGAGGATCGCCAGACGGGCGTCGCGCGCCTGGGCCAACGCGGCAGCCAGCACGTCGGCGGGCAAGCCGTCGATCTTGGTGTCGAGCTGCAGGGCGGTCACGAACTCGGCGGTGCCGGCGACCTTGAAGTCCATGTCGCCGAACGCGTATTCGGCGCCCTGGATGTCGGTGAGGGTCAGGTACTTGCCGTCTTCGTGGATCAGCCCCATGGCAATACCGGCCACAGCGGCCTTGATCGGCACGCCACCGTCCATCAGCGACATCGACGACGAGCACACCGACGCCATCGAGGTGGAGCCGTTCGACGACAACACCTCGGACACGAGACGCAGCGCGTAGGGCCAGTCCTCTTTGGAGGGGACGACCGGCAGCAGCGCCATCTCGGCGAGGTGACCGTGGCCGACCTCACGTCGCTTGGTGCCTCCCATGCGCCCGGTTTCGCCATTGGCGTAGGGGGGCATGTTGTAGTCGTGCATGTAGCGCTTGCGGGTTTCGGGCGAGATCGTGTCGAGCAGCTTGTCCATCTTGGGCATGCCCAGCGTCAACACGTTGAGCACCTGGGTCTCACCGCGCTGGAACAGACCTGAACCGTGCGCGGTTCCCAGCACGCCGACCTGGGCGGACAGCGCCCGGAGGTCGGCGAGGCCACGGCCGTCCATGCGCAGACCCTCGTCGACGACCCGACGGCGGATAACGGCCTTGGTGAGCGACTTGATGGCGTTCTTGACCTCGCGCTCCGAACCAGCGAAGGGCTTGCCCTCTCCGGTCAGCTCGGCGACGATCTCGGCCTTGACGGCCGAGTTCGCAGCGTCGCGGGCGGTGCGGTCGGGGTTGTCGTTCGCCTCGGCCAACTTGGCTTCGCCGATCTCGGCGACCGCTGCGGCGATCTCGTCGGTCGTGTCGATCTGGGGCTCCCAGACGAGCGGAGCGTGCACACCGGCGGCGGCGACGAACTCGTGCTGGAGCTCGATCGACTCACGGATCCAGGTCTTGGCGGCTTCGAGCCCGCCGGCGATGACCTCTTCGGTCACCTTGGGGGCACCGTTCTCGTAGATGTCCCAGGCGTGTTCGGTGCCTCCGGCCTCGACCATCATGATGGCGATGTCGTCGTCGACCGCACGACCCGCGACCACGAGCTGGAAGGTGCACTCGGCCTCGTCTTGGAACGTCGGGTGCGGGATCCACTCGCCGTCTGCCGTGTAGGCCACACGGACCGCACCGATCGGGCCGTCGAAGGGCAGACCCGAGATCATCAGGGCTGCCGAGGCGCCGTTGATGGCGGCGACGTCGTAGGGGTTCTCCTGGTCGGCACCGAGGACGGTGACCACGACCTGGGTCTCATTGCGGTAGCCGTCGGCGAAGCTGGGACGCAGCGGCCGGTCGATGAGGCGACAGGTCAGCACGGCGTTGTCGCTGGGGCGGCCTTCCTTGCGGAAGAACGAGCCGGGGATCTTGCCGGCGGCGTAGGCCTTCTCTTCGACGTCGACCGTCAACGGGAAGAAGTCGATGCCTTCACGGCTGTGTGACGCACCGTTCGCGGTGACCAGGGCGCGGGTGTTGCCGATGGAGACGACGACCGCCCCCTGGGACTGCGGGGCGAGCACACCGGTCTCGAAACTCAGGGTTTCATCGGTGCCCGAAATGGGGCGGGATACGGAAATGGCTTCAGCCATGGTTCTCCTTGTAGAGACACGCGCCAGACGTTCTCGCGGTGTCGTGGAGTGACCGAGCCAGTTCCCAGTCGGCGGCCTCCCGACCTCTTCTGGGCCGGGCAATCGGCGACTGACAACTGACACGTCGGTCACGTGGGGTCCTGGGCGAATGGTCGCCCGGAACCCGTGCGGGACGACCCCGGAGGAGTCGTCCCGTGTGCGGTACTGCTAGCGGCGCAAGCCGTTCTTCGCGATGATCGCTCGGTAGCGTTCGACGTCGTTGTCGGCCACATAATCGAGCAACCGCCGCCGACGGCCGACCAGCATGAGCAGGCCTCGCCGTGAGTGGTGGTCCTTGGGATGCATCTTGAGATGCTCGGTCAGATGCGTGACGCGTGCGGTGAGCAGCGCGACCTGCACCTCGGGAGAACCGGTGTCACCCTCGTGGGTGGCGTTCTCGGCGATGATGCCGGCCTTGGCCTTGTCCATGATCTCTGACATGCATTCCTCGGTGTCGTGGGGACATTCGCGACTGCGAATGCCGTGGGTCTGGGGCCCGGCCCCGTGGGTCGCTTGGGCGTACCCGGGAGCGGCAGTGGTGGTGCCGACGATTCCGGTTCTCACCGGATCCGCCATTGGCCCTCCACCGAGTGACAAGGTTACCGGGTGGACGCTGCGAAACCAGAAACCCCCGTGCGGCTCGTGTCGTGGAACGTCCAGGGTCGGGCGATGGACGACCCCGGCGCTATCGTCCGACGCCTCGACGAACTCGAGGCCGACATCGTGTGCTTTCAGGAGATCCACCGCTCCCAGTTCGCCGCGGTGCGCGCGCAGAGTCGGCTGAGCAACGGCGACTGGTGGTTCAAACACTGGAGTGTGCGCTACGCGGCCGAGGGTCTGGCCGTGGCGAGCCGCTGGCCGGTCGTGGCGCAGCCCGGATCGGTCGCGCTCAGTCACAAGTGGCGTTGGCTGCACTACACCCGTCGAATCGCCGGTGGGGTGACGGTGGCGACCACTGCCGGCCCCCTGCACGTGTGGAACACCCACCTCAGCCCCGACGACGCATCGGCGCGCCGTCTCGCAGAGATCCACCAACTGCTCGAATTGCTGCCGACCATCCGCACGGTGCTCGCCGGTGACCTGAACGTGCGGCCTGGCAGCCACGAGCTCGAAGTGCTCGCAGATGCAGAGTGGACCGACGGACACGACATCGCGCATCCCGGCTCGGTCGTGGCCACGAACCTGACCGGCGACCGACAGCACCTCAAACAACGCCTCGACTATGTGTTGGTCTCCGCCGATCTCGTCGACCGGGTGGTCGACGCCTCGGTGCCCGGCGCGACCGAACCGGTCGACACCTCGTGGTGGGCGCTTTCCGATCACCTCCCCCTGGTCGTCGACCTCGAGCTTCCATCGGCATGATCAGCTCGGGCGGATCGCTGCTTCGAGCACCGCGATCGCGCCCTTCGCGTACTGGGAATCGACCTGGCCGTGGGTCTGGACCAGCGAAACCAACATCGCCACAACCACCGCGAGGAGTCCAGCGGCGTGGACGACAGGGTCGATGTCGGCACGGACCGTCCCGAGGCGCTGACCTTCCCGCAGTGCGGCGGCGATACCCACCTGAAGGCGCGACTCCGCGGGCAACACCGTGAGCCGCTCCATCGCACCGGCTTCGGCTCCTTCCAGTACCCGCCGGGCGAGCGGATGCTCACCCAACGCCGCGAACAAACGGGTCAGCGCCCCTTCGAAGTCGCCGTCGAAGCGACCACCGACCACCTCGGGCAGGGCGTCGGCGATGAGTCCGGCAGCGTCGGCGTCGACCGCGGCCGCGAACAGGTCGTCCTTACTGGCGAAGTACGCGTACACCGCGCTCGTCGACAACCCGACCGCACGGGCGATCGCAGGCACCGAGGCGCTGCGGGACCCGACTGCGGCAAACTGGTCGACGGCCGCGGCCAGAACCGCCGCACGGGTTCGCACGCCCTTGCCGGTCGGAGGTGCCTCGATCGTGGACATGTGACGAATCTACCAGAATCGAATGATTGACGATATCTTTCAGTTTGCCTATTCTTGCGGCCATGACGATCACCGCTCCGGCCATCCCCGAGGATCTGTCCGCTCAGCACGCCAAACGGGTCGAGCGGCTGAACACCGCCTCGGTGAAGCGGGTGATCGAGCCCGACACCGACGTGGCCGGATCAATCGGTGTCGGCCAGGTCGTCTCGCGCCGGATGCTGTCGGTCTACGGACTCGACCTGGACCTCACCGACGAGCAATGGGTCCGTCTGAGCCGTGAGGAGATGGCGTCGGTGTTCGATGCCGGGGTGCGCTTCGAATCGACCCTGATGGCGAACTTCGGCCTCTCCCTCGCCTACCGCAAGGACCTCACCGACCCGCGCGTCACGTACATGCTCCACGAGATCGGCGAGGAGACCCGGCACTCCCGCTTGTTCATTCGCGTGATCTCCCAACTGCAGCCCACGGCGAAGAACCCGTTCAACGGCTGGATGTTCAAGGTCGCCGACCGGGTCGTGGGTTCGTGGGCGCTGCGCCACGATGCGGCGTTCATGGTGATGATCCTCTTCGGCGAGGAAGGACCCGACCTGCTCCAGAAGCTGGCCGTCGAAGACTCCGAAACCGACCCGTTCATCAAGGAAGTCAACCGCTACCACCGCTCCGAAGAGGCCCGGCACCTGAGCTTCGCCCG
>DASSYG010000245.1:0-4843 GCA_035703405.1 Acidimicrobiales bacterium
GACACGACCGTGCCCCAGGTGGCGCCGAGCACCTTCACCGGAACGGCGAGCCAGTAGAGCTGCCAGGCACCGGGAAAGTGCACGATGTGTTCCGCGCCCGACGCGCTGGATGCCGGCATGCCGATCAGTGGAGGGTGCGCCGACACGATGTCGGGGGCCCGCAACGCCATGATGGCCGTGTCGCCGACCGGGATCAGGTGCCGCATCCCGACTCGGAATGCGGCGATCCACACCGGCAGGATCGTCGCGGCACCGGCGATCACGACGAAGATGCGTTCCCGGCGGCTGTAGCGCCGGGTCGAACGTTCGCTGTCATTGCCGGGGGTGCTCCCGACGATCGAAGTCACGCGGGTCGGTGACAGCGAGCGGTCGTCGATCTCATCGCCGAAAGGGTAGTTCCACCGCGGCCGAACGCAGCGTCGAGTACTGCCGACGACGGTGGTACGGACGTGACCCGTCCGCGGCCACCGGGACTGTGGCAGACTGCGCGGGTGGGAGCGGTCACGCGAGCACGCGTCAAGGGCAACATCGGGTTGGAACCGGGACGACGGTTGTCGTTCGCATCGTTCGGGCCGTCCGATGGCAAGGCGTTCGTCTGGCTGCACGGCACCCCGGGTGCCGCGACCCAGGTGCCCGACGACGCTCGCATCCGCGCCGAACGCGACGGACTGCGGATCATCGGCGTCGACCGGCCCGGCGTCGGCGGTTCAACCCCGCACCTTTATGACGACATCGTGCACTTCGCGACCGATCTGGAACGCCTGCTCGATGCGCTCGACATCGACGACGTCGGACTGATCGGACTTTCCGGTGGCGGCCCCTACGCGCTGGCCGGTGCCGCGCGGCTCGGCAGTCGTGTCCGCGCGGTCGGCGTGCTCGGTGGGGTCGCTCCGACCGTGGGCGCCGACGCCCTGGGCGGGGGTGTCGTCGCGTTGACGAGGTTCTTCCAACCACTTCTCCGCGCCGGACGCATTCCGATCGGCCAGGGGCTCGCGGGTCTGGTGTGGACCTTGACCCCGCTCGCGAACCAGGCCATCGGTCTCTACGCCCGCATCTCACCCGAAGCCGACCGGGTGCTCTTGAACGAACCGGCGTTCAAGGAGGTCTTCCTCGGCGACCTCACCCGACGGGCGAACCGCCAGTTCTCGGCGCCGATCGCCGACGTCATCCTGTTCGGGCGTGACTGGGGATTCACCCTCGACGACGTACGGGCGCCCGTGCACTGGTGGCATGGCACCGAGGACAACATCATCCCCTTCGCCCACGGCGAAGCGATGGTCGAACGCCTGGCCGACGCATCGTTCCATCCGGTGACCGGCGGCGGCCATCTCGCCGGATTCGGCGTCGGAACCGATGTCCTCGACGCGCTCGTCGCCTACTGAACCCCCGGCTCCACGACCGCTGACGCGCGCCGACCGATTCATCGCGCCGATTGCCGGTTAGGGTCGTCGCCCGTGTTGCCGTTGGTATGCCTCGATGTGGATGGGACCCTCGTCGGCTCGGCCGGTGCGCCGAGCGACCGGCTGTGGGCGGCCGCCGACCGCGCCCGCGCCCGAAGGCAGCACCTGACGCTGTGCACCGCACGGGTCGCGCTCGGACCGACCCGGGAATGGGCCGAGCGTCTCGACCCCGACGGGTTCCACATCTTCCACACCGGAGCGACCCTGTGGCGGCCCGCGACTGGCGAGGTCGTCGCCCATCCCTTGACCGACCAGGCGGTGGACGCCGCGGCTCGGATCGCCGCCGAGCGTGCCTGGGTCTTCGAGGTCTACACCTTCGACGACTGGGCCGTGGACAGCGATGCCCCACTTGCCCTCGCCCATGCGGATCTGCTCGGCCTGGCCCATGAGCGTCGCCGTATCGACTCACTCGATGGACCCGTCGTCCGCGTCCAGTGGGTCATTCCGATCTCCGACCTGGCCGACGCGCTTCGGCTGGCCCCCGAAGGCTGTACCGCCTCGGGCGCGACCTCTCCCGCGATGCCGGGAGCCGCGTTCGTGTCGGTCACCGACGCGACGGTGTCCAAGGCCGCCGGTGTCACCGAAGTGGCCGGGCATCTCGGCGTGTCCATGGACGCGGTGATGATGGTCGGCGACGGCCACAACGACCTGTCCGCGATGGCTGTGGTCGGCTGGCCGGTGGCCATCGGCGACGCCGACCCCGATGTGGTCGCCGCCGCCCGGATCGTCGTCGCCGCGGTCGATGACGACGGCGCGGCCGAGGCGATCGACAAGTCCGAAGAACTCACCGCATGACGCGAGTGCCCGCCCTTTTCCCGACCATCAGGACGATGATGCGATGACCGGCACCGAACCCCTCTGTGCGGTGTCGGTGGACGACATCGACTCATGCGACGATGACGTCGACGTGGTCGTCGTCGGCGGCGGCTGCGCCGGGGTGTGCGCTGCCATAGAAGCTGCCGACGCGGGTGCCCGGGTGCTCCTCGCCGAACGGACCGCGGCGATCGGCGGCACCTCGGCGATGTCGAGTGGGCTGTTGTACCTGGGGGGCGGAACCGCCACCCAGCAGGCCTGCGGGTTCACCGACACCGTCGAGGGCATGATCACGTTCCTCCTCGCTGCCTGCGGTCCCGGCGTCGACGAGGCCAAGGTCCGCCGGTACTGCGAACAATCGGTGGCCCATCACGACTGGCTCGTCGCCCACGACGTCGAGTTCGCGCCGAGCTTCCACGCCGAAGGCGACATCCAGCCACCCACCGACGCAGGCCTGGTCTACACCGGCGGCGAGGACACCTGGCCCTTCGCGGACATCACCACGCCCGTTCCTCGGGGTCACCACGCACGGTTCCCCAACGAATCCGGTGGCTACCTCATGGAACGGCTCGGCGTGGCGCTGGCGTCGACGGGCACCGAGGTGCAGGTGAACACGTTCGCCGAGAAGCTCGTCGTCGACGGCGACCGGGTGATCGGGGTCCAGCTCCGCCACGACGGTCGAACCTCGACGGTGCGGGCCGACGGTGGCGTGATCCTGGCGATGGGTGGGTTCTTGTTCAACCCGGACATGGTCGCCTCCTATGTGCCCGAAGCGGCGCGTTGCACCTACCCGCTCGGCACCGACGCGGACGACGGCCGGGGGATCCGCTTGGCGACCGGTGTCGGCGCAGCGGTGGAGAACATGGACGCCCTGGAATGCCATGTGCCCTTCCACCCCCCTCGCCGCTTGTCAGCAGGCGTCATCGTGAACGGCCAGGGGCGACGGTTCGTCAACGAGGACGCCTACAACGGTCGGATCGGCCAGCGGGCACTCTTCGACCACGACGGGGTCGCGTTCTTGATCGTCGACGAAGCCGGATCCGAACCCAATTGGCTCGGGTTCCGGCCGAGCTGGGTCGCCGAGACGCCCGAGGAACTCGCCGAAGAGATCGGTGTGCCCGCTTACGGACTCGCCGCGACCCTGGCTCGCTACAACATCGACGCCGAGCGTGGCATCGACACCGAGTTCCACAAGCGGCGCGAGTTGGTCCGCCCGTTGACCGGCCCGGTGGGAGCGGTCGATCTGCGCGTGGAGACCGCGTACTACGCCACGTTCACCCTGGGCGGGGTGCGCACCGATGTCGACGGTCGTGCGTTGCGTGGCGACGGGTCGGTGATCGACGGCTTGTTCGCCGTCGGTCGGACTGCCGCGGGGATCCCGGCCCGCGGGTACGTGAGTGGTATCTCTCTGGGCGACGGGACGTTCTTCGGCCGGTCCGCCGGCCGAGCCGCCGCGGCCACGCACCGAAATTCCTGAGCCCCGATCGAACTCCGGGAGGTGATGTGCGTATTGCGCGCACGCCCGTTCGGAGTTCATGTGGGGGGGTGAGGTCTGGGGGTTCGAAGTGGGTTTCCGCGGAGCGGGTTCGGGGGAGAGCGCAACTTCGGCGGAGTTCGGTTCAGGGTGCGACGGATTCCCAACCGGTGAATCCGGACGGGTCGTGCCGTCCGAAGGTGCCGTGTTCGAACAATCCCCAGCCTTCTGCGTCGTCGATCCGGGCGCGGGCGACGTGGTCGACGACGGTGAAGGGAATACGCGCGGCGATGGTCGGATCATCGAGGTCATAGCTCGATCGGTCGACCCAGCCCCGGCCCTTCCATTGGCCGTGGTTCCAGTCGGGGTCGCCGGGGTAGCCGGCGCCGACGTTGAGTGGGACGAAGCCGAGCGTGTCGATCTCGACGGTGAACGGTGCCGAGGAGCGAGGCCGGAGGTGGAGTCGTGCGCTCGTCGGATGGCGGGTTCCCGGGGCGTAGTCGATCTCGACCTCGGGCCAGCCGAGCTGTTCGCGTCGCCCATCGGCGAACACTCGGGTCGCGTCGTTCAAGGCGCGGAACCCATCAGGGAGCTCCTGCACGATCACGATCAGCGCGAAGTCGTCGAAGCGCATCGGCACGTACATCCACCAGAAGCCCTCGATCGGCTCGTCGGTCGCCCACCGGTCGGCCGGGTCGGGGTCCCCAGATGGGCGGATCCCCCAGGATCGGTCCCGTGTGCCCACCCACGTGTCGTCACCGACGACGAAGTCCTCACCGTCGACCGACAGGGTGCCTGCCCAGGTGCCGACCTGCGCGAAGCGCGACGCAGCGATGATCGGCCGCGTGCCCGAGCGCATCACGTGCGGTTGCTCCATGACGGCAGGGAACGAACCCGTGAAGCGAAGATCGCACGTGATCCCCTGGGTGTCGCCCTCGCAGACCAGCCGGAGCTGCTCCAGTGGTTCGATCACCTCGATGCGGATCGGCCCGACGTGCGGGGCGAGTCGGTCCAGACCAGGCGCGTCGAGGGCATCGGACGCCCGCACCACCCACTGGCGGTTCTGCTTGCGCACGGCGACGTACGCGTCGATGAC
>DASSYG010000287.1:0-2226 GCA_035703405.1 Acidimicrobiales bacterium
AGCGGCCTCGGTTGGATCACCGAGTCCTCCGCTCGGGGAGACGCCCAGAAGGCGGAAATCGACCAGCTCATCGGTGCCGGTCCGTTCGCGTACCAGTCCAAGTCTGCTGACACCTACACACTGGTCAAGAACAGCGAGTACTACGGCACCGACGCCGCCAACGACGACGCGAAGTTGCCGTACCTCGACAAGCTCATCTTCAAACCGCTGAACGACTCGGTGACACGCCTGCAGGCGGTGCAGTCCGACAGCGTCCAGGTCATCCAGACCGCGGACACCTCCAACCTGGTCCAGGCCAAGAAGGACAAGGGCCTCACCGTCCAGCCCTCAGAAGGTTCGAGCGCGACGATTCTGGTGTTGAACCTCACTCACGAACCCTTCGGCGTCAAGCCCACCGAGGGGGAAGACCCGTCAGAAACGGCGATCCGCTCGCTGGATGATCCGATCGCGAAGAAGTCTCGTGAAGCGTTCAACTACTCGATCAACCGCAACGAGATCAACCAGAAGTACTACAAGGGCGCCCGCGTGCCGGCCTACGGGTTCATTCCTGCCTCCAGCCCGTGGTACGACCCCGAGGGTCAGCTGCCCCGGACCGACGTCGCCAAGGCGAAGAAGTTGGTCTCGGAAACGAAGGCCGCAGGAGTCGACCCCGACATCGATGCGCTCTGCATCAATACGCCCGAGTCCACGGGGATCTTCCAGATCCTCAAGGAACAGGCCAAGGCCGTGGGTGTGACCGCGACGCTGCGGCAAGTCGAGCAGTCCATCCTGGTGACGACGCTGCTGTCGGGCGCCAGTGACATCCCGTGGGACTCGGCCTGCTTCCGTTCGCCGCAGATCGCCGACCCCGACGGTGTCTACGGTGCGCTGCACTCCACCGGCACGACCAACCTCGTGAAGTACAACCGGCCCGACGTCGACAAGTGGTTGACCGAGGCCCGCGAGACCGCCGATCGGGACAAGCGCAAGGAACTGTACGACAAGGTGCAGGAGCAGATTGCCTCCGACGTCGTCTACGTGCCGTTGCTGTTCGACTACTACGGCAACGTGTTCCGGAACAACGTGAGCGGCCTCAGCACCCCGTCGCCGTCGTCGCTGGGCATCATCCGCCCGGGAACCCTGTTCTACACCGAGTGAGTTGACCGTCCCTACCGGTTCCGGCTCCGTGCGACACGGGTCGAACCGGTAGGGTCGCGACCCTATGTCCCGCAGGATCGAGATCGAACTCACCAGTAATCGTGACGACGCCACCTTCACGTGGCGTGCCGCCGGTGCCCGCCAACCCAAAGGAGACGTCGCCGTGGCGACGCTTCCCGCTGGCGCCGGTATCGGCGACACCTTCCGTGTCGAGGTCGAGACTTCTCTGGATGGTCACGAGATCATCCAGGTCCTCCCCGACCGTGCCCCACGCCGCGAGCCGGAACGGCTCGAGTTGTTGTCCCGGGATCTCCCCGACGACAAGCTCGTGACGTCGCAACTCGCGAGAAAGGGCGGAGGTCGCAGGGATGACCGTCGGCGAGGACCCCGCCGCGAGGGTCGCAGTGACCGGGGTCGCGGTGACCGTGGCCGCGGCGAGCCCAAGGGACGCGACGGCGACAAGCGGGACAGCAAGTCCACCGAACGCCGACCCCGGCGCGACGACGAGCATCGTCCACGGGGTGAGCACACCGAACGTCGCCGACCCGCGAAGAAGCGGGCTCCGAGGGCGCCGCGGTTGCGTCCGGGGCACGTCCACCGGAACGCCTACCTCGAGACGCTCGCCGAGGAGCAGCGGCCGGTCGCCGATCAGCTCGTCCACGGCGGGATGCCGAATCTCCGTCAGGCGATCGCACGCGACAACGAGCAGCGGCGCGCCCAAGGGCAGCCTGAAGTTCCCGGGGACCGCCTGGTCCAGATGGCGGAATCCATCCTGCCTCGGCTGCAGAACGCCGAATGGCACGACCGCGCCGACGCGGCGCTCGCAGCCATCGACGAACTCGACCTGCGCGACCTGCGCAGCGTCGTGGTCGCCGCCGACGACCACGCGAAGACGACCGAGACTCGAGCACTCGCCGACGAACTGCGAAGCAAGCTCACCGGTCGGGTCGAACGGGCCCAGAGCGACTGGCTCACCGAACTGCAGACGGCGCTGAACGAAAAGCGCATCGCACGGGTGCTGAACCTGAGTTCGCGTCCCCCCAAGGCCGGCGCCCCGCTGCCCGCACCACTCGCTGATGCGATGGTCGC
>DASSYG010000417.1:0-12133 GCA_035703405.1 Acidimicrobiales bacterium
CCACGCCCTCGGTGACCAGTTCCCGGCCGTCGGGTGCGAGAAGCACGAGCACGGTACGGAACCGTGCGGTGCGGTCCGGCTCAGCCACATCGGCCATCTCGAGCAGGAGTTTCGCCACATTGCGGTCGTCGTCATGTTCGACTCCACCGAAACTGGAGGACTCCACCCCGGGCCGCCCGCCCAACGCATCGACTTCGAGTCCGGTGTCGTCGGCCAACGCGGCCTCGCCGGTCGCGGCCATGATCGCGTTCGCCTTCAGGCGCGCGTTGCCCAAAAGCGTGCCGGCATCCTCGACGACATCGCCGACCTCGGGAGGACGGGCGAGCACCTCGATCTGCCCGGCGAGCAACCCGACGAGTTCCGTGTGTTTACCCGCATTGGCCGTGGCCAGCACGATCCGCGCCGGCGGTGCGTCGAACCCTGTCGGCGCCCTGTCAGGCATTTCGCGTCGACGGCGGATCGGCGAGGATCGCACGTTGCAGCGCGGTGATCTCGTCGATCCCGGCCTCGGCGAGCGCGAGCAGCGCGTCGAGGGCTTCCCGGCCGAACGTCGCGCCCTCGGCGGTCCCTTGGATCTCGACGTAGTCGCCCAACCCGGTGCGCACCACGTTCATGTCGACCCCGGCGACCGAGTCCTCGCTGTAGGCGAGATCGAGCATCGGCTCGCCGTCGACGATCCCCACCGAGATCGCCGCGCACTCGGTGGTGAGCGGATGGGCCGCGATGCCACCGGTGGCGAGCACTCGACTCAGCGCATCGTGCAGGGCGACGTAGCCGCCACAGATCGATGCCGTGCGGGTCCCGCCGTCGGCCTGGAGCACGTCACAGTCCACGATCACCTGGCGCTCACCCAGGGCCTTCATGTCGCACACGGCCCGTAGCGAGCGACCGATGAGTCGCTGGATCTCCTGGGTGCGCCCCGACTGTTTGCCCTTGGTGGCCTCGCGACGGATCCGTTCCGACGACGCCCCGGGGAGCATCGAGTACTCCGCGGTCACCCAGCCTGCGCCCCTGCCTTTCATCCACCGCGGGACGCTCTCGTCGATCGACGCAGTGCACAGCACTCGGGTCTCGCCGAAGCTCACCAACACCGACCCGGCGGCCTGGTGGGTGAAGTCCCGTTCGAAGGTGATCGGGCGGAGTGCGTCGTTGGTGCGGCCGTCGTGGCGCATGGGAACCTCTTCGTGGGTGAATCGTGGGCCGTGCCACGCTAACCCCGGGCCGTGACGAGAGGTCAGTCGAACGTGGCAGTGAGCAGCATCTACCAGGGCCCGGGTTCACGGCCGGCCTCCGCCGCTACGCTCAGGACGAGCCGCCACGACCAAAGCGAAAGGACCGACGATGCCGAGTGAGGTGCGAGGAGTGATCTCCCGTGCAGCGGGTGAGCCGGTCGAGTTGACCACGATCATCGTTCCCGACCCGGGCCCAGGTGAGGTCGTCGTCGACATCGCCGCGTGCGGGGTTTGTCACACCGACCTGCACTACCGCGAAGGCGGTATCAACGACGAGTTCCCCTTCTTGTTGGGCCACGAGGCCGCCGGGCACATCGAGGCGATCGGCGACGGCGTCACCGAGGTCGCCGTCGGTGAGTTCGTCGTGTTGAACTGGCGGGCGGTGTGCGGTGAATGTCGGGCGTGTCGCAAGGGCAAGCCGCAGTACTGCTTCGCCACCCACAACGCCACCCAGAAGATGACGCTCTCCGACGGCACCGAGCTGACACCGGCGCTCGGTATCGGGGCGTTCTGTGACAAGACGCTGGTCGCGGCGGGTCAGGCGACCCCGGTGAACCCGGCCGCACCCCCCGAGGCCGTCGGCCTGCTGGGGTGTGGCGTCATGGCCGGCATCGGCGCGGCGATCCACACCGGAGGCGTGCAACCCGGCGACTCGGTGGCGGTGTTCGGTTGTGGTGGCGTCGGCGACGCGGCCATCGTCGGCGCCCGACTGGCCGGCGCGACGACGATCATCGCGATCGACCGTGACCCGGCCAAGCTCGCTGCCGCGCAGAACTTCGGTGCCACCCACACGGTCGACGCATCGATGATCGACCCGGTCGAAGGTGTCCGCACCGCGACAGGCGGCTTCGGCGCCGATGTGTGCATCGAAGCGGTCGGCAACCCCGCGGTGCTGGAGCAGGCGTTCTATGCCCGTGACCTGGCCGGCACGGTCGTCCAGGTCGGCGTTCCCACCCCAGACATGGCGATGCCCGAGTTGCCGATGATCGAGTTCTTCGGGCGCGGCGGTGCGTTGAAGCCGAGCTGGTACGGCGACTGCCTACCGAGCCGAGACTTTCCTGCACTCACCGAGCTCTACCTGCAGGGACGCCTAGACCTCGACGGGTTCGTGTCCGAGAAGATCACCCTGGACGGCATCGAGGACGCGTTCGCCAAGATGCAACGCGGTGAGGTCCTGCGCAGCGTGGTGGTGTGGTGATCAACATCGAACTGGTCACCACCGACGGCATCTTCGCCCTGGATGGCGGCGAATGGGAGGTCACCAACAACATCTGGCTGGTCGGTGATGATTCCGAGGTGCTCGTGGTCGACGCCGCGCACGACGCCAACGCCATCGCCGACGCGGTGCACGGCCGGCGGGTCACCGCCATCGCGCTGACCCACGGGCACAACGACCACATCAACGCAGCCGCCGCGCTGCAGACACTTGTCGATGCGCCGATCTGGCTGCACCCCGATGACCGCATGCTCTGGGATGTCGTCTATCCCGACACCCAGCCCGACCGTGACTTCGCCGAAGGAGACGTGCTGCGGGCCGGCGGCGCCGAACTCGGCGTGCTGCACACGCCCGGCCACTCCCCCGGGTGTGTCTGTCTATACGACGGCGACGGTCACCTGTTCAGCGGCGACACCCTGTTCTGTGGCGGCCCGGGCGCGACCGGGCGCAGCCACTCGGACTTCGACGAGATCATCGTCTCGATCCGCGAACGTCTGCTCGATCTGCCACCAGAGACCGTCGTGCACACCGGCCACGGTGAGTCGACCACGATCGGCGCCGAGGCTCCCGATCTGGCCGAATGGCTCCGCCGCGGCCACTGAGCCCTCGATGTATGCTGTTTTGCATGCAAAGTACGAGCGTGCGAATCGACCGATCGACCCATGACGAACTGAAACGCCTCGCAGAGAAGCTCGACACGACCGTCGGCGAAACGGTCGCCATCGCAGTACGCGCGCTGCGCCAGGACCGCATGGGCGACGAACTCGGCGCGGAACTGCGCGACGACGAGTTGGCGTGGCTCGATGCTGACCTCGGGTGATGTGCTCGACATCGACCTCGGCGTGCCCCATGGGCGGGAGGCCGGATTCGCCCACCCGGTCGTCGTCATCACGAGCCAGCGGATCCTCGATCGCTCGCCGTCGATCGTCCACGTCGTACCGCTGACCAGCACGCTGCGAAAGTTCGATTCCGAGATCGCGATCGCCGCCGACGAGGCGAACGGACTCGATGTCACGTCGGCCGCACAGTGCCAGCACATCAGGGGCCTCTCGACGGTTCGTGTCCGCTCGGTGCGCGGCAACGTCGGCCCGATCGCGCTGACGTCGATCCGTGAGACGATCGTGGACATTCTGGACCTGCCCTGAGACCTCTCGCGGTCGACACCCGACGGTACGCTTGGCGGACCGATGACTGCGCCGGATGTCCCCTTCGAGTTGACCGATCGCCACCTCGACGTGGACAGCGGAGCACTCACCTTTTCGTTCGGCCTCGGCGACGACACCTTCACCGAGACCTTCACGCTGGCCGAGCGACTCGACCCGGTGGTCGACCCGGCGCATCCGTCGATCGGCCACCTGCTCGACGTGGCGCATCTGTGTGTCGGGGTGAGTTACTACAAGCTCACCCTGCCCGGTCGAATCGTCGCCCACCGACCGCTCCACCCGGCGATCAGCGCGCTGGTACCCCACCTGTACGACCACGGGCTGCGCGAGCTCGCCATCCGCAACGACTTGGCCGTGCCCCTCGAGGTCTCGATCAACGCGCCCGCCGGTTCATCCGCCGAGCCGGTCGATCTGTTCGCCGCTCCGGGTACCACCGATGCGGGGCCACTCGTGCCCTTCGGCGGCGGGAAGGACTCCACCCTCACCCTCAGCGTGTTGGCCGACGCCGACCCGGTTGCGTTCTCGATCCATCCCACTCCTGTCCAGCGCCGGGCCGCCGCCGCGGTCGGCGTGCCGCTGCTGTCGATGACCCGTCGGCTCGACCCACTGCTCAGCGTGCGCACCGCCGAAGGCGGCTGGAACGGCCACATCCCGATCACCGCGATCAACTCGTCGGTGTCGGCGATCATCGCCGCGCTGCTCGGCCGACATGATGTGGTCATCGCGAACGAACGCTCCGCCGAGGAACCCACGATGCGGGTCGACGACGTGCCGGTGAACCACCAGTACTCCAAGACGTTTCGTTTCGAGAACGCACTCGCAGACGCGATCGCACCGACTGGTATCCGCTACTGGTCGTCGGTGCGCCGCTGGTCCGAGCTGGCCATCGCCGGCGCGCTCGCCCACCGAGGTGCCTTGCGCAACGCGATCCTGTCGTGCAACCGGGCGTTCAGCCTGACCAATCCAGACCCCGACCCACACTGGTGCCGCAACTGCGCGAAATGCCGCTTCACCTTCGTGTCGTTCGCGCCGTTCCTCACCCCCGACGAGGCCACCGAGATGTTCGGCGGGAACCTGCTGGACGACCCCGAACAGATCGAGGGCGTGCGGGCGTTGTGGAGTGACAAACCCTTCGACTGTGTCGGCGAACTCGCCGAGTCGGCCATCGCGGTCGACCACCTCGCGACCCGCCAAGGCTGGCGTGACACCGTCGTGGTGAAGGCACTGCGTGACGACGCCGCCCGAGTCGCCGTTGCATCGGGCACCGACTTCGACGCGTTGTTGCGCCCCGCGGGAGACGACCGAGTTCCCCCCTCCTTCGTCGACCGCATCGACGGGGCGTTGCACGCCGCGGCGATCAGCACCTCCGAGACGTGACCGCCAAAGCCGTGCAACGTTCCGATTTCACCGGAACTGATGTCGTGCTCCTGGGAGTCGGCGTCGAGACACTCTCGGTTCTTCCCCACCTCGCTCCCCTCGACGTGGGAGCTCTGCGAATCGTGGAGACCGCGCGACCGACAGCCGAACAGGCTCGACAACTGGAGGACAACGGGATCGACTCCGAGAGCCTGCTGGCCGAAGTCCCCGACTCGGCCGACGTGGTGTTGCGCAGCCCAGGGTTTCCCCGTCACCGTCCCGACGTCGATGCGCTCTATGAGCACGCGCGTTTCGGGACGACACCGACGGGACTGTGGCTCGCCGCCCGCGGGCCGCGTGGCACGGTCGTGGTCACCGGCACCAAAGGCAAGTCGTCGACCGCGACGATGATCGCCGCGGGGCTCGAGCATTGCGGCGTGCCCGCCTTCCTTGCGGGCAACATCGGCACCGCCGCGTGGAGCCACGATCCCCACCGTGACGGGGTCGCCGTGGTCGAATTGTCGAGCTATCAGGGGGCCGACCTGCTGACGACCGGTGAGGTCGCCGTGCTCACCTTGCTGGCCGACGATCATCTCGACTGGCACGGATCCGCCGCCGCGTACCGCCACGACAAGCTGCGCATCCTCGGACCGGACCCCGCCACGCCCACCTCGATGGTGCGACTGGCCTTGGAGGGCGAGGACCTACCCGCCGAGTTGGGGGCACGGGTCACCCGGGTCTCAGCGGACGGCGACTACCGGCACCGCAACACTGCCCTCGCCGTCGCTGCGGTCCGGGCCGAACTCTCGGCCCTCGGAGCCGCGTTGCCCGACACCGACGAACTCACCTGCGTGCTCGACGGTCACTACCCCCAACTCGCGAGTCGCTTCGAGGTGGTCCCCTCCGACGACGACATCACCTGGATCGACGACGCGCTCGGGTCGAACCCTTCGGCCACCGCGGCCGCTCTCGAGCGGCTCGCCCCGGGACCGGCCGTGTTGATCTGTGGCGGTCACGACCGCGGCGTCACCCTCGACCCGGTGCACACGGCGCTGACGGAGTGGCCTGCGGACGCACTCAGCGTGATCTGGCTCGGCGATGCCGATGATCATCGTGTGGCCGAACTGGCGGCGGACCCAGCGGTCGCCGGTGTCGAAGCCGTCACGTCGATGGCCGCCGCGGTGAAGGTCGCCGCAGCGAAAGCACCGGCGGGTTCGACCGTGGTCTTCTCTCCTCTCGCCCCCACCCAACGCTCGATGGGCAACTGGGCCGACCGATCGCGCGCCTTCCGGACGGCCATCGACCAACTCGGCTGACCGTGACGATCGGAGCGGCGACCCCGATCTGACAGGCACCACCACCGAAATTTGTAGCCACCTGCCGCTCGCAGCCGCAATCCACTACAAATTTCACGGACCGGGTGTCAGGGTCGGGGCGGGGGAGGAGCGTCAGGCCGGGGTCGGGGCGGGCAGCACGTTGGAACGGTCGAGATCACGCACCGCGGTGACATCGAGCAGAGTCAGCGCGTTGATCAGCTCACGCTTGAACAACGACAGCACGTGTTCGACGCCGGCCTGGCCACCGACGGCGAGGCCGAACAGCCACGGCCGGCCGATCTGCACCGCGCACGCGCCCAGACTCAGCGCCTTGAGCACATCGGTGCCCCGGCGGATCCCCCCGTCGACGATCACGTCGATGTCGCCTCCGACTGCGTCGACCACGTCGACGAGCGCGTCGAGTGAGGCCGGGGCGCCGTCGAGCTGGCGGCCGCCGTGGTTGGACACGACCACGGCCTCCGCTCCGGCGTCACGGGCCCGGCGGGCGTCCTCGGGGTCGACGAGGCCCTTGATGAGCAGCGGACCGTCCCACAGCTCACGGATCCAGGCGATATCGTCCCAGGTCACCGGCGAGGCCGCCATGTCGAACGGAGACATGCCTTTCGCCCCGCTCTGGGTTGCCCGCCGCTGCCGGAGTTGATGGGAGACCGTTCGGGCCACCCACCCCGGCTTCGAGAGGAACTCGACGGCCAACTTCGCTGCTACGGGCGCGGTCAGGTTCATCGGCATGATCACCCCGTGGGCCATGTCGCGTTCGCGACGGCCCAACACGGCGGTGTCGGTGGTGATGACGAGCCCGCCGAAGCGGTGGTCGGCGGCTTCACCGATCAACTCCTCGGCCTGCTCACGGCCCTTGGGCGCGTAGAGCTGGAACCAACCCGGGTCGTCCACCACCGCGGCGAGGTCACCTGGTTTGGTTCCCGCAACAGTCGAGAGCACCGCGAGGGTTCCCTTCGCGTGGGCGGCCCGGTTGGCTCCGATCGGCCCGTCCGGGTGCATCAGTGCAGCCATCCCGCACGGCGCCACGATGATCGGCAGATCGAGGGTGCGCCCGACCACCTCGACCGACAGGTCGGCGTTGACGCCCGCTGAGGTCGGCACCTGCTGGCGCAGATTCCAGCGACCGAACGCGTCACGGTTGGCTCGTCGGGTGCGACCGTCCTCGGCGTCACCGTCGACGTAGTCGAACAGCACCGCCGGCAGCGTGCGTTTCGCCGCGGCGCGCACCCGGTCGGTGTTGTAGAGACGTTTCAGGTCGGTCATCGGTTCCCCTTCTTGCCCAGCGTGACGGCAACCACCATCATGCCCGCTCGCCGGTCGTCCTCGGACAGTGACCGGGGCAGCAACGACACGGCCGTGAGACTCCGGTAAACCTTTTCGGGCGCTGCCGCGTCGTGTCGGTGACGGTCCCACGATCGTCGAAAGCGCCCATGTCCATCTCTTTCGATCTCGACGAAGCGACCCGAACCTTGGCCCACGACGAACCGTCACCATCGGCAGTCGACGACGATCCGGTCGGCGCGCCGCCCGCCCGGGCGACGCTCGGGCCACCCGCGATGCGCATCGGCGACTTCGTCGACGACGAACTCCAGCGCGTCGTCGCGGCGGTGTCGTTGTGGTGCGGGTCGACCGACGACGCCGAACAGGCCACGGCCGATGCGGTCGGTCGAGCCTGGGAACGCCTCGATCGAGGTCAGCAGATCGACAACCTGGCGGCCTGGGTGACCACCGTGGCGATGAACGAGGTTCGGGCCCGGCATCGACGCCGTGCCCGCGTGCGCCGCAAGGGTCACTTGGTGGCCGTCACCGGGTCGGCTGCCGGTCCGGCGGACCGAAGCACCGACCGGATCGACCTGCAACGGGCCCTCACGCAGCTGGGTGAACGCCAGCGCCAGGTCGTCGCCCTGCACTACGGCCTGGACCTGCCCATCGCGGAGATCGCCGCCCAGCTCGGTATCGCCGAGGGAACCGTCAAGGCGACGCTGCACACCAGCCGCCTCCGTCTCGCCGCCGAACTCGACATCGCCGATGCTGCTGCCGGCGCTGCCGCCGACACCGAAGGGAGCCGGCCATGACCGAGCACGACGCGTCGGCCGACACCCCCCACGACCCGGTGCAGACGGCGGTCGACCGCCGACTGGCCACGGCCATGCAGCGTGCTCGCAACGCCACTCGTCCGCCCGATCGTCACGCCTTCCTCGCCCGGGCGAGGAACCGACGAGATCGCCTCCGGCGCCGCCGTCGCACCTTGACCGTCGCCACCCCGATCGCCGCCGCGGCCGTCGTGCTCGTCGCCATCGGGGTCATCGCCACCGGCGGTGACCACCCCTCGATGCAAGCTTCGACAGGTGGTGCGAACGTCACGCGTGCCGAACCGGCGGTCGACGCCGATACACCGATCCGGGTCACCCCCGACCACGGGCTGGTCGACGGGCAGACGGTCCACGTGGCCGCATACGGCGCTGCGCAAGTGATGTTCTCCCAGTGCGCCGTCGTGCGCACCGTGGACGGCACCCTGTTCTATGCGTGCACCAACGACCCGGCCGAACACGCGTGGAACGTGCTCGGGGCCGTCCCAGTAGGCAGTACCGACAACACGCTGATCGCCCAAGACTCATTCACCGTGCACGACCAGCTGCGGGGTCGACTGTATCTGCTTGCCTACCCGAGCGGGACCATCACCAGCCTCACCGCCGAAGCGAGCGACGTTTCCTGCAAGGCCGCCACGATGCCAATCGTGACGCCGGTTCCCGCTGGGACCGGAACCGACACGATGGCCCCGACTACGGCGGTCGGGCCATTGCAAACCACCACGGTGGAACCCTCACCGGATGGCTCTACCGACCCGAAGTCCCGGGCCGGCAGCGAACCGGCACAACCCGGATGCGTCGTGATGGTGAGCGGCGTATTCCGCTGGATATTATTCGACACACCGCCCACGGCCCCGATCTCGTTCGGCGACACCGCAACGGTCGGCTTCCACGGCGACCTGGCCGACGTGCAGATCACGCCATCGGATGACTCGATGACGGTACGGGTCCGCCCGTCCGGGTCGAAGTCCTACGGAGAGCCGCGACGGATCGACACCCCGAACCACTCCGATGCCTGGGTCGACAACCCCATCGGCATGCGCGACGTGACGGTGCACGTGATTGCGCTTGCCGAGGGCTCGTCTCTCGTCGACCCGCACGACGCGGCCGAACTCGCCGTGGGGACCGCATCTTGTGGCCGCTTCGAATGCCTCGTGTACGAAGTGCCCCGCGACCACCAGGGGCCGACGCCCACCCTGACCATCGCGTCACGTGGTCGGACCTCATCCGTCGTGCTCGATTCGGTTCCGGTCGGCGCCGGCGTGCTGCGCGGCCATTTCGGCGGCTGAATCCCCATGGCACGTCTGCGCGGACCGAACCACGAGGCCAGACGACCACACCGAAACCGCGTGCGGACGGAATCACCGATGGGTAGTGAACCGAATGGAGGGCCCTTCACGCGGCACGGCACCGTGGCGACCCGACGGGCCGTCGTGGCGGCGCTGTCAGGTCTCCTGGTCGTCGGTCTCGTCGGCTGTACGAACTCGGCCTCCCCGCCGCACGGCTCGGCGACCTGTGCGTTCTCGGTCTCCTACCACGGCACCGGCTACACCGGCACCTACCCGCCGGTGCCCTTCGAGACTGCCGAACGGATCGGCACGGCAACGATTCCCCCGTGCAACGACACTGGACAGGACTACGAGGGACCGGTCGACACCCTCGCCGCGTACCGTGCCGTCGGTCTGGCCCCGTCCGATGCGATCGCCGTTCGTTACGGTCCAGACAACGCACTGCAGCTTCTGGCGGCGTACGCCGGCAGCGGCACGCCCCCGGCAGTGGCGGCGTACATCGCCGAACGGAACCCCAACGGCTCGATTCTCGTCACCCCCGACCGCGACCTGCACGACTTCGACACCGTGACCGTGACGCTTCGTGGCTTGGATCCGGGGTCCGAGGCGATGATCGCCCAGTGCGCACCAGCACAAGAGAGCTATGCGTGTCTGACGCGTTCGACCGGCGAGATTCCACCCGCCTCGTCTCCCTCCTCGGCCTCGCCGGCTACCGCGGACCCGGGCCGGCAGGCGCCGACGCCCACCACGGCGGTGCCGGGGCCGAACACCTTCACTCAAGTCACGCTGCCGGTGCACGAGCCGTTGCGGGGTGATCTGAAATTGTTCGACGCCGACGGCGACCCGGTGAGTCACCGGAAGGCTCCCGGCCAGATCGCCTGTCACGGCGCCGAGGCACTGTCGTGTCTGGTCGCCGTACGCGGCACCCGCAACGGGGACCGAGTTGTCCGATACGCCCAGATCCACTTCGCCGTCGCCATGGAACCGCACACGTCCCCACCACACTGAACGGCCATCCTGAAATCTGGATCGATCTGCCGGGATCTTCACCGAAATCTGTCGCCGTCTGCCGCTCAGAGCGGCTTTTCGCTCCAGATTTCGGGGAGGTGGCAGGCTTGCGGACATGGCCGCACCGACAAGACCAGCCCGTGAACCCGCCCGTTTCGCCGACCGCACGTACTTCATCACCGGGGTTGCCCGCGGGCAGGGGCGATCCCACGCGGTCCGCCTCGCCGCGGAGGGCGCGTCGATCATCGGGGTGGACCTGTGCGCCGACACCGGCACAGTCGGCTACCCGCCCGCAACGCCAGAGGACCTCGACGCCACGATCGCCGAGGTCGAAGCGGCCGGCGGGCAGATCGTCGCCCGGGTCGCCGATGTGCGTGACCGGGCCGCTCTGGACGCCGTGCTCACCGAAGGTGTCGCTGCCTTCGGGACCCTCGACGGGGTGATCGCGAACGCCGGGATCTGCTCGTACGGGCGCCTGTGGGAACTGTCTGACGAACAGTGGCAATCGGTGGTCGATATCAACCTCACCGGGGTGTTCCACACGTTGCGTGCCACCGTTCCGCTGCTGCTCGACCGCGACACGGACGCCCCCGATGGCCACGGCGGATCGATCGTGATCACCACCTCGGGCGCCGGCATCAAGCCGCTCCCCCTGCTCGCCCACTACTCGGCGTCCAAAGCCGGGGTGATCGCCATGGCCCGCTCACTCGCTCACGAGGTCGCCGCTCACCACGTGCGGGTCAACGTGGTCGCGCCAACCGCCGTGAAGACCCCGATGGGCTCCGACGCCACCCTGCGAGAGGTCATTGCGGCGCACCCCGAGGCGACCGCCGCGTTCGGCAACCTGTTGCCCATCGGGTCGGTCGACGCCGTCGACATCACCGAAGCGGTCACCTGGCTGCTGTCGGATGCTGCCCGCTACGTGACCGGCGTGGTGCTCCCGGTCGACGCGGGCACCACGATCCGCTGAACCGACCTCGTCACGGCCCGTCGACGCCGGCGGAGTCGACGACTACGCCCGACCGCCCGGCGTCAGATCGCGTACCGCAATGCCCAGTAGGTCAGCGCGGCCACCACACCCGCCGCGGGCAGCGTGAATACCCATGCCAGCACGATGTTGCCGGCGATCTTCCAGCGCACCGCGGTCCGGCGCTTGGTGGCACCCGCCCCCATGATCGCCGAGGTCACCACGTGGGTGGTCGACACCGGCGCGTGGAGCCAGAAGGCCGTGGTGTAGAGCACCGCGGATGCCGTCGTCTCGGCGGCGAACCCACGGGCCGGGTCGAGTTCGATGACCCGACGACCCAGGGTCCGCATGATCCGCCAGCCACCCGACCAGGTGCCGAGGCTGATCGCCGCAGCGGCCGAGAACTTGACCCAGAACGGCACGCCGAAGCCGTCATGGTGTCCGGTCGCGATCAGCGCCATGACGATGACCCCCA
>DASSYG010000091.1:0-2688 GCA_035703405.1 Acidimicrobiales bacterium
CTTCGGGCCGGTGCTGCCGATCATGGCCGTGGACGGCGACGACGAGGCCGTGCGTCTCGCGAACGATTCGATCTACGGCCTGAACTCCTCGGTGTGGACCACCGACCTCGAGCGCGGCAAGCGCCTCGCCGGCCGGATCGAGTCGGGCAACGTGTGCGTGAACGACGCGATCGTCTCCTATGCGGTCACCGGACTGCCGTTCGGCGGGGTCAAGCAATCCGGCATCGGAAAGGTCCACGGCGTCGAGGGCCTGCGTGCGTTCTGTGACTCCAAGTCGGTGCTGGTCGACCGGTTCGGCATGAAGCGTGAGGCCTGGTGGTATCCGGTACCCAAGTCGCTCGGCCCGCAGATGACCCGACTGATCCGTCTGCGCTATCGCCGCGGGATCGCCAACAAGCTCAAGGCGCTTCTCCCCCAACGCCGTCGTTGATGTCAGTCGGTGGTCAGATGTTGTTGCGATGGATGCGGTCGACGGTGACCTTGCAGACCACCCGTTCGCTCTGAATTTCCGGCGCGTAATCCTCACCCGTGTACCGGCGTGAGGTCTCGTCGATGTGGCGACGGGCCTCGTCGCCCATGACGATCTCGGTCACCCGACCGCGTGCTTCGATGTAGCGGTATGGCGACGCGGCATCGATCACGGTCACCGCGACCCGAGGGTCATTCGAGATATTCTTGAACTTCTGGCGGTGCACCTCGGTGTTGATGACGAGGTGATCGTCGTCGGCGTCGATCCACATCATCTGCGTGGACGGCCGACCGTCGGTGGCCAGGGTTGTGAGCGCAGCGAAGTTCTGCGCGGTGGCCAGTGTCTTCAGATCCGGGTCGAGACTCATGCGTTGAGTCTAGAAAGGATTCGTTCGGCTTCGTCCACGAAGTGGTGCACGAGATCTGCTGCCGGCACCAGTTCGGTGATGGCGCCACCGCCTTGGCCGGCCGGGTAGAACTCACGCTCGGGATCGACACCTGGAGTGGATTCGTCGCCACCGAGGTGGCTCGCACCCTCGCCGTAGGACTTCATGAGCTGCGCCGGGAACGGCTCGAGTTCGTCGGGGTTGTCCTCGAAGTGCTGGGTCCACTCGCTGCGGATCACCCGGCAGGTCTTGCCGGTGTAGGCGCGGGAGACGACCGTCCCGTCATCGGTGAGGGCCAGCAACTTGTCCTTGAAGCCGATCACGGTGCGCGCCTCGGGTGTGGCGATGAACCGGGTGCCCACCCAGATCCCGTCTGCACCCAGGCTGAGCGCCGCAGCCAGACCGCGTCCGTCGTTGATGCCACCGGCAGCGACAACGGGCACCTTGTCGCCGACGGCGTCCACGACCTGGGGCACGAGCGCCATCGTGGCGATGCGTCCGGTGTGCCCACCGGCTTCGGTCCCTTGGGCGACGACCAGATCACACCCGGCCTCGACGGCAGCGACGGCATGGCCGACCTTGCCGCACATGTTGACCACGAGCATGTTCTTGTCGTGGCACAGATCAACGACGTCGCGGGGTACACCGAGACCGGCGACGTACACGGTCGCCCCCGACGCGGCGATCCGTTCGATCTTGGCCTCGATCCCGTCAGGCATCGCGGTCAACAGGTCGACGCCGAAAGGCTTGTCGGTGAGCGCGCGGGTCGCGTCGAGTTGTGCGTCGAGCTCGTCGTCACGCATGGTCGACGCGCCCAGACAGCCAAAACCGCCCGCGTTGGAGACGGCCGCGGCCAGCTCCGCATAGGAGACGCCGCCCATGCCGGCGAGCATGACGGGGTGTTCAATGTCGAGGATTTCGGTCAGACGGGTGCGCATGGTGGCCGAGCGTATCCCCTCACGCCGGCTCCTGACCCACCGGTCAGTTTGCGGGCGACCCGTCGACGAAGGCGCCATCGCGTCGGAGAAAACTTGTGTGCAGCCGCTTCGGGGTGAACAACACGCCGCGAGGTTCGTCCTCGAAGAGCCAACGGGCGAAGTTCCGACGGGTCCAGGGGGTGAGGCCGGCGGTCGCGATGGCGGCCCGGGCGCCCTTGCGATGCTGCAACGCCCGGGAAAGCAGATTCGCCATGCGCGTGTCGGGTTCGAGGTGCCCTGCCACCCAGTCCGTGTAGGCCGCGTCCACCTCGTCGACCGAGTCGGGATGGGCCAGGATCGCTTCGGCCGCGCCGATGCCACTGGCGAGTGCCTGTCCGATGCCCTCACCGGTCATCGGGTCGCCCAGCGCCGCGGCGTCACCCACGAAGAGGGTCCGCCCGGCGGTGAGCGTCGGACCGGGCAGACGAGTCGGGATCGGCCAGGCCTTGCGCTGGCCTTCGGGTTCGGCCGCCTCGCCGATGAACGCTCTGATGTGACGGCGTTCGAGCAGGTCGTCCCAGCGGCGGCTCATGGACGCGCCGTCCAGACGTGAGCCGCGCAAGATGCCGAACCCGAAGTTGACCCGACCGTCGGCCAACGGGAACGACCACGCATAGCCGGGCAACAGATCGGCGTCGAAGAAGATCATCAACTCGGTCTGCGCCCGCTCGGACACGCCGGTCAGGTACTGGCGGAAGGCGTGCCAGTCGCCTCGGTAGCTGTCGAGCTGTTCACCCAGCGCCCGCCGCAGCGGCGACCACATGCCATCGGCGCCGATCGCCCAGGGAACATCGACAATGCCCAACCCGGCGATGTCGAGCGCGACGTGGTCGGGGTGTCTTGTCGCTCCGGTGAGT
>DASSYG010000236.1:0-11865 GCA_035703405.1 Acidimicrobiales bacterium
ACCCGTCAGATGAGGTTCGCCTACGCTTGGCGTCCGTCTGCACCCGACCCGCTCAGCGCGCCAGGAGGCCTCCGCCATGCTCGACCACCTGATCACCGGCGGCACCATTGTCGACGGCACCGGTAGCCCCGGCTACGTCGGCGACCTCGGCATCCGCGACGGGCGGATCGTCGCGCTCGGCCCGGTCGGGAGTGTCACCGAGGAGGCTGTCGAGACTTTCGACGCCTCGGGTCTGATCGTCACTCCCGGGTTCGTCGATCCCCACACGCACTACGACGCGCAACTCCACTGGGACCCGCTCGCCACGCCCTCCAACGTGCACGGGGTCACCTCGATGATGGCCGGCAACTGCGGCTTCACCCTTGCACCGCTGCACGCGGAGGACGCCGACTACACCCGGCGGATGATGGCCAAGGTCGAGGGAATGGCATTGCCTGCACTCGAGAACGGCGTCGACTGGAACTGGGAGACCTTCGCCGAATACCTCGACCGGCTCGATGGCAAGATCGCCGTCAACACCGGGTTCATGGTCGGACACTGCGCGTTGCGCCGCTATGTCATGGGCGCGGATGCGACCGCAGGCGAGGCCACACCCGAGCAGATCGCGGCGATGGTCGCCGAGCTGCGGACGGCGATCGAAGCCGGTGGCATGGGCCTGTCGACCACCCGGTCGAGCACGCACTCCGACGGTGACGGCGTACCCGTGGCATCCCGCCACGCCTCGGTCGACGAACTGGTCGCGCTCAGCGAAGAGACCGGCCGCCACCCCGGCACAAGCTTGGAGGCCGCGTTCACCGGCGGCCTGGACCAGTTCTTCGACGACGAGATCGAGTTGATCGCCAAGATGTCGGGCGCGGCGAACCGCACCTTGAACTGGAACGTGCTGACCGTCGACTCGACGGTGCCCAAGCGCATTCCCCGTCAGCTCGGCGCGGCGGCGGCCGCCGAGGCTGCAGGTGGCCGGGTGATCGCGTTGACCATGCCAGTGTTGGTGCCGATGAACATGAACTTCGGGACGTTCTGTTCTTTCAACCTGATGCCCGGATGGGGTGACATCCTCGGTCTGCCCATCGCCGAACGTATCGAGCAACTGTCTGATCCGGACGTACGAGCCGGAATGGTCGAACGCTCCCATTCTGAGGAAGCAGGTGTGTTTCGTCGCCTTGCCGACTGGGACAACTACGTCATCGGCGACACCTACTCCGAAGCGAACGCCGGACTGTCGGGCAGACGGGCGTCTGAGCTCGCTGAGGAGTGGGGCACCGACAGCTTCTCGGCGCTCGTGCGTGTGGCGATCAACGACGACCTGCGCACGATCCTGTGGCCGGGCGCGCCCGACAACGACCCCGAGTCGTGGCGGATGCGCACCGAGGTGTGGGACGACCCCCGCGCCATGATCGGTGGCTCCGACGCGGGCGCGCACCTCGACCGGATGAGCGGTGCGCCCTACACCACCCGCTTTCTGGGCGACACCCTGCGGGGTCGCAAGCTCATCGATCTCGAGCGGGCCGTGCAACTCATCACCGACGACCCGGCGCGCCTGTTCGGGTTCACTGAGCGGGGTCGTCTCGCCGAGGGCTACCACGCCGACGTGGTCGTGTTCGACCCTGAGCAGATCGGCGCGGGCACCGCCACGTTGGTGCGCGATCTGCCCGGCGATTCGCCCCGGTTGACCGCCGAGGCCCACGGGATGACCCGGGTCTATGTGAACGGTGTCGTCACCGTGATCGACTCAGAGGCGACCGGCGCGACGCCGGGCAAGGTGCTCCGCAGCGGCCTGGACACCGCCGCCACCGAGGTCCACGCCCCAGCCTGAACCCACCGAGGGTCCGTCGAGATCGGCATACACCGCTCACCGGTTCTGTCTCGGGCCGTCGGTCGGCCTCGAATCAGTTCTCACCTCGGCATACGCCACACTGCGTAGCACGTGAGGGCCTCGAGGGTCGCCGACGACGGGCCATTGCCGACGGGGCCGCAGTTGGTCTCGATGACCTATGTCGCCGGCCGGGGAATGTGCTGTACGGTGCCGAAGCGGATCGGGAGGAGAGCCTTTCGGTCGCCTCGAACGAACATCCGAGAGGGAGGATCTGCAATGGGTTTCAGGATCAGTCGCGGGGTGCACAGCGAGCAGATCGATGCTGGATTTCTGCTGTTGCGGCAGGGCAGCGACGAGGTGTTGCAGATCCAGGGCGCGGAGGCCGAGGCGTTCGCACTCGCACAGGTCGGCACGCGTGATGTGCCGGCGCGTCTGACCACGCCGATGGCCGGACTGGTGGAACTCGGTGTGGTCGAGACCGACGAATGGTCGCGTCGACGGGTGCTGCAACTCGGCGGTGCCGTTGCGGCCGCCGGCGTCGCGGTGATCGCTCTGCCCACAGTTGCCGCGGCAGGCTCGCCGCCCGATACGACCGCACCCGATACGACCGCGCCGGTCACGACCACTCCGGACCCCAATCCGTGCATCTTGTTCGACTGGGGAGGCCAGACGTCGAATGCCCCGTTGTCTGCCGGCGGCACCGGCAAGACGAGCAATGTGCGGGTCGGCAAGGACAGCTTGGGAAATCCGGTCTCGACCACGTTGACGGTCACCGACGCGGTGGTCGGTACTCCGGCCATCACTGGCATCTACTCTGCGACCGGCAGTGCGTACCGCAACTTCGAGGTGAACACGAGACCCACCAGTGGGGCCGGGTCCATCTCGGGTTACGGCAACAACGACACCCAGGCCGGGCTGATCCTCATCCAGGACAACGGCTCGGGGACGCCGAATCCGAACCCGTCCGCGGTCGGCAACTACCAAGAGGTCACGTTCACCTTCAGCGCGCCGGTGACGAGCTTGACCTTCACCGTGTACGACATCTCGGCGATGGCAGTCGCGGGGGCGGCGACCGGCTACATGGACGGGGTGGGATTCAGCGCCGCGCCGACTGTGGTGGGCGACAGCGGCGCGGGACGCAGCGTCGGAGGACAGTTGGTCGGCTCGGGCACGTTCTCCGATCCGTTCCGGCGGGTGCTCGCGACCGACAACTACTGGGGTGCCGACCCCAACGACCCCGATCACAACGTCCCCCTCGACGTCACGGTGAGCTTCGCCGGGCCGTTGACCGAATTGAAGTTGCGGTACTCGTCGTTGGCTGGGCCCGCCACGCAGTTCATCAAGATCGGTGACCTGCAGTCCGGCGGAGGCTGCACAGCCATTCCGACCGGGTCCTGACCACTTGGCGTTCACCCGGCTCGAGTCGGCCTTCACATCGTGGGTGCGGCTTTTCGGCTCTCCGTGTCCGGATGCTGCATCCAGAACGCAGCGGGGCGGTAGGGTCGCCGCGGTGGCCGCCCTCGATTCCGAACTGATCAACACCGTCACCTGGCGGATCCCGAACGCGCTCGTGATCATCGGGTCACGCGCCGGCGACCAGCGCAACGCGATGACGGCATCATGGGTGTCCCAAGTCGCGATGGAGCCCGTGTTGATCGGGGTGAGTGTGGAGGCCGAAGCGGTCACGGCACGTCTGATCCGCGACGGCGGATCGTTCAGCGTGAACCTGTGGGATGCGTCCGACTCCAGGTCGATGGTGAAGTTCGCGAAACCAGCCGACGTGGTCGACGGTGCGATCAAGGGCCGAGCGGTGCGTGATGCGCCCAGCGGTGTGCCGGTCTTCGACGAGGCGGTCGCCTGGTTGGACTGCGCGGTGCGCCACACGGTCGAGTTGGGCAGTCACGTGCTGTTCGTCGGCGAACTCACCGCACTCGCCCAGCGCGATGGCGACGCCGAGGTCGCCTCGATGGCGCACACTCGGATGAAGTACGGCGGCGTCGCCCGACGCTGATCGGCCCGACGGCGAGGCTGGTCAGCCGAGCGACGGGTCCACTCGGCCCTGCTCCACGATCCGGTACACGACGAACTCCGCGGCGCCGATCACGACCACCACGACGAGCAGTCCCCACCACGACAGGTCGAAGAACCACAACACCGCGAGCACCGCGGCGACGCCGGCGCCCTGCAACAGCGTGGCGTGGCGTTGGATCCACGCGGTGGTCGTGTCTCGACGGGCGAGACCACCGGCAGTCGAGGCCGCGCCGTGCGCGAGTGACCCTGCGGTGGAGGTGGCGCCCCGTGCCAGATCAGCGATGCCGCGGCGCAACGCCACGACCCACCCGTAGGGGCCGGTGACGACCAACAGGCCCACGACGACGGCGAGCCCGAGCAACACCCACCGGGTCGTCGACAACAGCGGGTCGACGAACGCGTCGATCACGACCTTCGCCGCGGCCGCATCGGACGGGTCACCGATGAGCCCGAGCACGTCACTCGAGGATCGCAACGCCAAGCGGCGGACGAGCACCAGCATCAACGCGAAGCCGATGGCGAGTTGCAGAGCGGTGCGACGCCGACGTCTCGACACGACCAGCGCGGCGACACCGAAAAGCGCGGTGGCGATGACGGTGAGCGGCAACAGACGGTCGAAGATCCTCATCACGTCCTGGACCGATCGCAGTGCCGAACTGTCGTACACCGTCACCGTGCCGAAGTCGTCGTCGAGATCGACGCCCAGAGCGTCGCCGAGACGATCACGGGCGACGCTCGGGAGATCGTCGACGGTGATCTTCGGGATCTTGACCGAATGGCCGAACAACTCGGGGCTCACGGTCGCGATCTGTGCGAGCACGGCGTCGATTGCCGGAATGAGATTGATGTTCACGCTCCCATTCGACGTATCCACGACATCGGTCGACTCGCCGCGCAGCGTCGCGACGGCCGCACGATGAGCATTGCGCAGCGTGGTGTTCCACATTTGGTGGAACCGGTCACCCGCCACGAACTCGGCCACCCGGTCGCGCACGAAGGTCTCGACGGCCGAGCTCAACGGGACGGCGAGAACCTGTCCCCTTGGCGGGAGCGCGGATTCAAACAGCTCCTGAGGGTCGACGAGCGTCATGATCTGGCCGGTGAGCGCCACGGTCACGGCGCGCTGCACGGCTGGATCGTCGATGGTCGGTCCGGTCCGCTCGACCCACACGTCGTTGTCGAGCAGGTTGCGATTCGCCCAGAACGAAAGCGTCGCGCCGAGCATCGAGACGCACGCCAGCACCGCGAGAAGCGCCGCGATCAGCCGGCGAGTGCGCCCACCGCGAACTCGACGATCGAGCTTGGAAGCCTCGGCCGCAAGGGCATCGCGTTCGGCGCGCAGTCGTTCGATCTCGGCATCGAGCCGGTCAGTGCCGCCGCCGCTGCCGCCGCTGGCACTCCCGCCGAGTCTTGGTTGACCGCTCACGCCACAAGCCCAGCACAGAGAGCTCGGCGCAGCAGGGATTGTAGGTTCACCGTGATCGTTCCGATCGTTCGACGGGTCGCCGAGTGAGGACTCGGCCGGTTCAGTCGCTTCGGGGATGGGCAGCGAACCAATCGAAAGCGATGCACGTCGCGTCGATGATCTGGGTCGTCGGTCCGATCTCGATGTCGGCGCCCGGCCAGGTGTGCCCGGCACCGGTCACCGTGTAGAGCACGACGTCGGCGGTGCAGTCGGTGTAGGCCCAACGCTCCACGTCGTCGCCGATCTCCGTCACTTTCGGGTCGGGATCGCACCCATTGCCGTCGGCCCAGCTCGCGATGTTCTCGTGGGTGCCGGGCAACCCGGCGTTGGGACTGTCGGGGAAGCTGTGGCCCGACCCCTCCCCGTAGGGGACGGTCTCGTCTGCGGTGCCATGGAAGGCCACGACCGGAATCGGCGGGCACGAGTCCGGGTGGACCTCGACGGTGACCAGGGCGGCGGCGGCAAAGGTGTCGGCCATCGCACACGCGGTGACCGCGGCCTTCCACGCGCCCAACGACATGCCGATCACATACACGCGGTCGGGGTCGACGCAGTAGCGGGATTCGATGTCGGCAACCAGCGCCTTCAGAAAGTCACCATCGGTCCCCTTCGCCCCGATCTGCCACTGCCCGTCGATGGCGTCGGGGGTGATCGTCAGGATCCCTCGTTCGTTCGCGCCCTGGGTGACGCCGCCGTACAAGCTGGCCTGCACCGCATTCGACCCCGACCCGTGCAGATTCATCACGAGCGGCGTCGGCTGTTCGGGGTCGTAGCCGTCGGGGACACCGAGCCGGTAGGTGCGCACCGTGCCGGCGACGGTGATCGTCTGCTCGACGTCGCCCGGAAGCTCGTCGGTGACCTCGGGTGCGTCGGGTGCGCGGCCGCATCCGGAGGTCGATGGCGCAGCGGCACCTGTCGTCGAAGCTCCCGGTGACGAGTCGGCAGTCGCTCCGGTCGTCGACGATCGTGTGGCGCCCTCGGGCGAGGCGTCGCGTGCGTCCCGCCCACTGCACGACACCGTGAGCGCGAGAAGTAGGAGCAGGATCATGATCCCTGGGCGACGCATCCGGGCAGTCTCGCCGATACGAGATCGTCCGGTCGACGTTTTCGTAGTGGCCGTGTCCCCGATCTCCTCAGCCGCCGGTGACGCTCATGGTCAGGCCCGGACACGAATCCAGCGGATGGAACCACGAGACGTACCGGCCGCCGACGGTGAACGAGGTCGGAGCCTGCCCGCTCTGCACCGTGGCGCTGCCGACGGCCTGCAGGTCGACGGTCACGCTCGTGTGGGGCGGCACATGGATCCAGTTGTCACCTCCGTCGGGTGCCGGTGCCGTGCCGTTGCCCTCCCACCCGATGGTGAGCGGCCCCCCGGTGCCGACCACGGTCGCGCCCGACGGGTACACCCAGCCCAACGTCGCAATGGCCCCGCCGGAGGTGTTGGTGATGGTCGCCGAACCACCGACCTCCCAGGTGCCTGCGCTGGTACCGGGCCGCGAGTGCAGCGTGACGACGACCGCCACGTTCCCTCCGGTGGGGCAGTCGAGGGGCCAGTGGGTGCTCGGGGGGCCGCTGGCCGCCGGCGAGGTCCCGGGCGGAGCGCCCGGCGAACCGGCACCCGCTTGTGCGCCGGAGCCGGTTGTTCCCGCCGGCGTACTCGGCCCGACCGGACGACGTGTCGCCGATGTCGTCCGCGGGCTCGTTGAACTGTTCGTCGAGGGTTTGGCTGTGGAGTTGTCGGCCGTGCCGGTCTCGTCCGGAGCGCCGGGTGTCGACGGGTTCGTCGTGGCCGACCTTGTCGGCCCGGTCGTGGTCTCCGACGCGCGGTCGATGGTCCGCAGGGTGTCGGGTCGCCGATCGTCGGACCGCAGTGAGAGCACCGCGACGAGGGCGAGCGCGACGACTCCGGCGCCGAGACCGACGGCGGTGACCCGTCGTCGAGCGAGTCGACTGCGAGCACGTCGGCGGGTTCGTTCCTCGATGTCGTCACCGAGGGGCGGCGGATCGTCGAACGGGCCGGCGGAGAACGGGATGGTCATGGGTAGACCTCCTTCGTGGTCGTCATCGGATCTGGGGCAACCGAATCCGGGCGCAGCAGCGCTTCGGATTCGTGCCGACGGCGCGCGCGTACCGGCGTCGTCGTATCGAGGGGCGCCGTGGGTTCGGGCACGTCGAGGCGTTCCCGGAGGCGCGCGAGTCCTCGTCGCTTGTGGGTCTGCACCGTGGAAGGCGAGCAGCCCAGTAGCTCGGCGATCTCGGCCTCGGTGAAGCCGGAGACGAACGCCAAGCCCAGCACCTGTCGTTGACGTCGAGGGAGCGCGGCGAGGGCGCGGGCGAGGTCGATCCGCGCAGCCACGTCGGGCATGGCAGTGACATCGGGGTCGTCATCGAGCGGGAGACTCCGCCAGGCTCGTCGCTGTCGGTCGATGGCGAGGCGGGTCGCGACCGTCGTCACCCACGCGTCGGCAGGCTGGGTCAGGCGTGGCCACCGGATCGCGGCACGGGCCAGGGTCTCCGCGGCGACGTCTTCTGCCTCGGCCTGCACCCCCAACACGCGGTACGCGCGGCGGTGGGCGATGTCGACGAGTCGCCAGAATGCGGTATCGAACGATTCGCCCACGATCACCTCGCCGGGTTCGACGCTGGGTTCGACGCCGGTGTCCACACAGCTTTCTACGTTCGAGGCACGCGGATCCATGACATGGTGCCATGGTGCCGAAGCTTTCTTCTTCCGCCTCGGTACCATGAGGCCCTGTCCGGCCGGTCCGGCTCGGGCGACGATCGTCGACAAGGGGATGTGCAATGACCGGAACCCACGAATACACCAAGCACTACATCGGCGGAGCGTGGGTCGATCCCGATGGGGCCGGTTCGATCGACGTGATCAACGCGGCGACCGAAGAGGTGATGGGGCACATTCCCGAAGGCACCGCGGCCGATGCCGATCGGGCCGTACTGGCCGCCCGTGCCGCATTCGACGACTGGGCGGTGACCCCGCCCGCCGAGCGGGCCGACTTCGTCGCCAGGATGGGAGCGGGCATCGGCGAACGTTCCGGCGAGATCGCTGATGCGATCACCGGCGAAGTGGGGATGCCCCGCAAGTTGTCCGAGATCATCCAGGCCGGGCTCCCCCAGGCGGTCTCCGCGGGGATCGCGGGACTGGCCACCGATTTCCCGTGGGAGGAACAGATCGGCACGTCATTGGTGGTGCGCGAACCCGTCGGTGTGGTCGCGGCGATCACCCCGTGGAACTATCCGCTGCACCAGATCGTCATCAAGGTCGCCGCGGCGCTGACCGCCGGTTGCACGATTGTCGTGAAGCCGAGCGAGGTCGCGCCGATCAATGCGTTCATCCTCGCCGAGATCGTCGATTCGCTCGGTCTACCGGCCGGGGTCTTCAACCTGGTGTCGGGCGTCGGCCCGGTCGTGGGTGAGGCGCTCGCCGGGCATCCCGAGGTCGACATGGTGAGCTTCACCGGATCGACCCGCGCGGGCACCCGCGTTGCGGAGATCGCGGCGGGCAGCGTGAAGAAGGTCGCCCTCGAACTCGGCGGCAAGTCGGCCAACATCCTGCTGGATGACCTCGAAGGCGACGAGCTCGCCAAGGCGGCGAGAGCCGCGGTCGGCGCGTGCTATCTGAACTCCGGTCAGACCTGCTCGGCGTTGACGCGCCTGCTCGTGCCGACGGACCGTCACGACGAGATCGTCGAGTTGGTCCGTGACGAAGTCGAGACGACCTGGTCGGTCGGCGATCCCGCCACGAGCTCGGAACGGCTCGGGCCGGTGATCTCCGCGGCGCAACGCGACCGGGTGCGGGGCTACATCGCCAAGGGACTCGACGAGGGCGCGACTCTGGTGACCGGCGGGGCCGAGCCACCCGAAGGCTTCGAATCGGGCTATTTCGTCCGCCCGACGGTGTTCGCGGACGTCACCACCGACATGACGATCGCCCAGGAGGAGATCTTCGGTCCGGTGCTGTCGATCCTGGCCTACGACGACACCGATGACGCGGTACGAATCGCGAACGACTCGAACTATGGGTTGTCCGGAGGCGTGTGGTCGGCCGACACCGAACGGGCCAAGGCCGTGGCCCGGCGGGTGCGCACCGGTCAGCTCGAGATCAACGGTGGCCGCTTCAACCCGATGGCACCCTTCGGGGGTTACAAGCAGTCGGGCATCGGCCGTGAACTGGGCCGGTTCGGCCTGGAGGAGTTCCTCCAGGTCAAGTCACTGCAGCTCTGAGGCCCCCGGTCGTCGCCGGCCCGCAGTGGGCCGGACGGCTCAGTTGTCGCTTTCGAGTTGCTCGCGCATGTCGTCGTACTGCTTCTGGGCTTCGGGCGGCAGGTTGTCGCGCATGGCGTCGAGTTTTTCCTGCATCTCTTCCTGGGCATCCTCGGCGTTGCGGGCATGGCCGTCACCGTCGAGGTCGACGCCGAGGCGCAACTCGGCATCGGCGAGCACTTTGTCCCAGGTGCACTCGGGAATCGTGAACGAACCGAGGATCTTCTCGACGTCGTCCTGGGTCAGGTCCACGTCTTCGGAGTCGAATTCGAAGGTCACCACGAACGACTGCTGGGAGGTCTCGTCGAGTTCGGCTGAGCTCTTGGGGAGTTCATACGCCAGAACCCTGGCTTTGTACTGCATCGTCGTGCCGAGTTCCTCGGGGTTCTGGGCTGGGTCCTGGAAGAACAGGTCCGCGGAGTCGTCGCCGACTTCCACCGAGGCGACTTCGTCGTAGGTGATCCGGGCATTCTTTTCGGGCTCGGTCATGTATTCGATGTCGTAGTCGAAGCTCTCGAAGGGGTCACCGTTGACATCCAACACGGTGCCATCGGGCATTCGGCTGTCCCACTCGACCCCGATCTTCACCCTGCCGTCGCTGCTGTTGCCACCGTCGGTGTCGAAGGTGAGTTCCTGGGAGTCTTGCGGTCCACCGGAGCCGCCACCAGAATACCCTTGCGCGTCCCACCCTTCGGGGACGCCGTAGACGATCCAGGTGGGGCGCTTGGTGTCGTCGGTTTCGGTGTCGTCGCTTTGGGCGCCGTCAGCGTCACAGCTCGCGTCGCCGAGGCGATATCCCTCGGGTGCTTCGCCACCCACGGGGAGGATCGCGACCGCTTCAGCCGACGTCGTCGACGCGTCGGTCGACGACGTCGGCTTCTCGGATGCTGCTGCGACCGTCGTCGAGCGTTTGTCCTGCTCGGAGTCGGAGGTGTCGCCGCCACCTCCGCCACACGATGCGAGGGTCAACATCGAGGTGACCGACAGCGCCAGGATGCCACGGCGGATCGATGGACGAGTTCTGGGGGTGCTCGACATGTGCAGCACCCTAGTGACGATCCGGAGGCTCGAGAAGTCGTCCGCAGAAAGAGCACGTTCGGCGACGGGATTCGTCCAGTTCGGTCAGTGACCGTGGTAGGTGTTCTGCAGTTCGTCTTGGACGATCGTGGCGACTCCTTCGGGAGCTCGCAGCCGCATGGGCTCGTCGAGTTTGCGGGTTCGGAACGTCCACCCCGTTGGCAGTTCGAGGCGATCGACGAGACCTGCGAGGTTGTCCTCGTTCTGGGTCGGATCGATCCCGACGCAGAAGGCCTGCATCGCAAATGCTCGACCATCGGGGTCGACCAGTTCGTGCACGGTGCGGCCGGCGGACCATTCCCACACGGTGTCCCGCAGCACGGTGCGTTTCGTGTAGGGGACCTGATCGGGGAGTTCGGTACCCAGGTCGAGGGTAGCCACGTGGGTCATGTCGAGGTCACCGAACCGTTCGGTGGCCCGGTCGGCGATCGGAACGTTCTCGATGACGTCCATGAGCCAGTAGCGCGGGCCGTTCAACAGCGCCATCACCGCGCCGTGAGCGGCGGCGATCTCGCCGGCGTTCAAGGCGTCCCAGGCGTCCTGAGGGCAGTCGTTGAGGCCCATCGAATTCCAGATCTCGGCATGGAAGCGGCCTTGGTCCTCTCGGACGAGCAGTACTTCGCCGTAACGCAACCCGCGGAGTCCTTCCATCCGGACGGCCCCTCGAGCGGTGTCGGCAATGGGCTCGGCGATGGTGATCGGTGACATCGTGCTCCTGAGCGGATCCGGGTCGGTCGACCCACAGTATTGACACCGGCACTTTCAATTGTCAATGAAGTGGCTCGTCGTGCCCGGGCGCACCAGTGAACGGCCGCAATGGGTCCGGCCTCTCGCTGCCGCCAGTCAGGGGCAACGGTCCGGGTTGGTGATGGCCGGGTTGGTGATGGCCGGGTCGATGCGGTGGAGCCGACACCGCAAAGACCCGGCCAGTTCCTCACCCGCGGCGCGCCACCAGCGCCACGGCCCGCAGGTGCGGAGCGTTGCGGCGCATGGCCGCACGCATGTGGGTGATCCTCTGGCGGGCGTGGGGGTCCGCGAGGACGTTCGCCGCGAAACGGGCCGCACCGACGACACCCTCGTCCGCGATGATTCGGTCCGGCTCGAGAAGCCGCAGCGGTGCACGATGCACTGAGATCGAGGTGAACCCTGCATCACCGAGCAGTTCGGTCCAGTCGTCCAAGGTCATGGCATTGAA
>DASSYG010000062.1:0-14110 GCA_035703405.1 Acidimicrobiales bacterium
GGTGTACTCGTCGAGGCACAGATCCGCCATGAGCACGATGTCGTCACCGAAGCTCTCACGCACGTCGCGCAACGCGACCTGGACGATCCCATCCGGGTCGTCCGCGCCGCTCCCCCAGGAGTCCTTCACGAGCGGTACCCCGAACAGGATCACCCCGGGCACTCCCAGGTCGACGAGGTGTTTCACCTCGGCGACGAGCGACGCCCTCGTGTGCTGGACCACGCCGGGAAGCGACCCGATCGGTCGGGGTTCGTCGATTCCCTCCCGCACGAACAGCGGTGCCACCAGATCCTCGACACTCAGCCGGGTCTCGGCGACGAGTCGGCGGAGCGCCGGCGTACGGCGCAGGCGACGGAGGCGACGGGTGGGGAAGCTCACGGTTCCACGCTAGGAGGTGGCGTCGCTTTCGCCCGCCGTGAGGAGAATGTCGCGGCGAGCGATGCAGTTGTTTCGGGCACGGCCGGCCGGGCATTTCCGGCGTCGACATCCGTTCCGGGCCGGCGCAACGTAACAAGGGTGTGTCCACTGGAATCGAACAGTTGGGATCGCGTGGTGTCCATCTCTAGGTCTCCGGGCGACCGGGTTCGGGGCATAGCCTGTGGCCATGGCGTCCAGGGGTGCTCGGTCGCGTGGGCTCCCCGAGGGCGCGAGTGACACGGCACTGATGATGGAAGTGAGCCGGTCGAACGAAGCGGCGCTCGAAGCGATCTACCGGCGGCACGGTGGCGCGGTGTACGGGCTCGCGAACCGGATGCTGTCCGAGAACGGCATCGCCGAGGAGATAACCCAGGAGATCTTCCTGCGTCTGTGGCAGGAACCGGCGCGCTTCGATCCCGAGCGTGGCTCGTTGCGCACCTTCCTGCTCACGTCGGCCCACAGTCGGGCTGTGGACAAGATTCGTGCCGACACCGCACGACGCCGACGTGAGGACCGCGACCATCGGGAAGACCCCGGCCGTGACCGGGTGACGCCCCTCGAAGACGAAGTCGCCTCGCTGATCGTCGGGGACGAGGTGCGCGCCGCGGTCGAAGGGCTTCCCGCTGACGAACGGGAAGCCATCGGGCTCGCCTACTTCGGTGGCTATTCGTATCGACAGGTCGCCGAGATGCTCGGCACGCCGGAGGGAACGGTGAAGTCGCGCATTCGACACGGCATGCAGTCCCTACGCGCGTTGCTCGCACAGAGCACCGGAGTCGAGGAAGGATCAGCGACATGACGAGCTCCCACGACGAACTGCGCGAGTTGGTGGCCGCCTACTCACTCGACGCACTCGAACCCGCCGAGACCGCCGAGGTTGCCGAACACCTCGCCGGATGTGCGGAGTGTCGCGCCGAACTGCGCGAACTCCGCACGATCGCCGGACAGCTCGGCACCTCCGACACCGCGCCACCTACAGGGCTGTGGGACCGCATCTCCGAGGAACTCGTCGACGACCCTCCCACGCCGATCGCCTCGGCGAAGCGCGGCCGCTCGAGACGGTGGGTGGCGCTGGCCGTCGCGGCGGCAATCGTCGCGATCGTCGGACTCGGCGTGCTGGTGATCAACCAGCAACGGCGACTCGACGATGCCCACCGAGAGATCGCGGCGCAGGTCGAAGGCCAGGGGGCTGTCGAACGGGCCGCACGCGCCGCCGCGGCGGCACCCGGGTCGCGCCAGGTCGCACTGGTCAGCCCCCAGGGCGACGCCGTTGCCGATGTCGTGATCGCCTCGACCGACGAGGCCTATGTGATCCCCCGGTCGATGCGACCTCTCGGGAGTGGGGAGACCTACCAACTCTGGGGGAAACACGGGTCCCAGCTGATCTCGCTCGGTGTGCTCGGGTCACGGCCGACCGCGACGCTGCTGTCGCTCCCTTCGGGCATCGAGGCGATCGCGGTGACCGTCGAGGACGCGCCCGGTGTCGTCACCTCGCACCACACGCCGATTGCCGGCGGATCGGTCGCCTGACGGACCGAACCGGCGACACCGATCGGTCGGCCCCGACCTGACTCTCCGGCCCGAGTGAACCGACGCGACATCCAGATGGTCCGGTGGCTTCGTAGACCACCTGAAGCACCTCTGTCCACCACTCCAAGGACCATCAGATGAAAACGCCATTCCTTTCCACGTTCTCTGCGAAGGCGATGTTGTCGGCGACGGCCGCACTCGCGACCGTGTTCGCAATCAGCGGCGGACCCGCAGGTGCGGCATCGGCCGACCCGGTCACCTACACCGCGGATCTCGCTGCCGTGCCGCTGAACACCCCCGATGGTGCCGCGTCGGGTCATGTCACCGTCAAACTCGAGGGTGACCAGGCGACCGTGACCGAAAAGGTCTCCGGTCTCGGCGACAAACTGCCCACCGACACCGCGACCTTGGCGTCGCTGGGTATCCCCGCCGCGTTCGCCGGAAAGCCCTTTCCACACGTGCAGCACGTCCACATCATGGGCCAGGGCAAATGCCCGGCAGCATCGGCCGACGCCAACGGTGACGGAGTCATCAGCACGGTCGAAGGTCACGACTCGTACGGCATGATCGGGACGACGCTCTCCACGAAGGGCGCCACCGACGCTTCCACGGCCACCGATGTGACCGTCGCCCCCGGTGGTGGCTCGTTCACCTACACGCGCACATTCACCATGAACCAGGACACCATCGACTCGCTCACCTCGGGCAAGGCCGTCGCGGTCGTCCACGGGTTGAACCCGGAAACTGCGCCGAAAGCGTCGCTGACCACCCCGAACTCGCTCGACGTCACCCTTCCCGGACAGGACAAGAAGCTGGCGTTGATCGGTACGGCACCGGCCATCTGCGGGGTGTTGACCGCCGCCACGCCGACTTCGCCCCAGGCCCCGGCCACCATGGCACCGCAGATGCATGCAATGCCGGCCGGCGGTGCTGCGACCGGCGGTGGCTCGACCTCGGGCCTCCAGGACGAGGCGCTCTTCGCCATCGGGGGGCTGCTCCTTGCCGGCGGGTTCGCCGTGTTGATCGCGCGTCGTCGCATCGCCTCGTAACCCCGACCGACACCGACCCCACGCGTGCCCCGGCCGGACGACCGGCCGGGGCACGCACAGGTTTCCCCTCATGTCCCGAATCTCCCGCCTTCTCCACCGTCTTCGCCGCCGCAGCGTGGCGACGTTCACGGCCATCGTCCTGTTGGTCGGCGCCGTTGCCGTGATCGGCGTCGCGCTGGCATCCCAACAGCGCGCGCCGCAGCCGTCGGCACAGCAGGCGGGCTCGGTCGGACGCCGGAGCACACCGACCGAACCGCCGACCTCGGCGGCCGATTCGGCGCCGTCGCCGACCCCGGCCGCGACGACCACCACCCTGCCCCCGACGCTGGGGGCGTCCCGCCCGGTCGAGGTGAACATTCCCGCGATCGGCGTGCAGTCTCCCGTGCGTTCACTGGGCCTGGACTCCGCCGGAGAACTGCAGGTCCCCCAGCCCGGTCCCTTCTACGACGACGCCGCATGGTGCCGGTGTTCACCGACCCCCGGTGAACGCGGTCCGTCGGTCATCATCGGCCACGTCGACTCGGCGGCCTCGGGACCGTCGGTGTTCTACCGACTCGGTGCGCTGCAACCAGGAGACACCGTGTCGGTGTCGCGGGACGACGGCACCACGGCGACCTTCCGGGTCGACGGGGTCCGCCGCTTCCGGAAGGACGCGTTCCCGACCCGGCTCGTCTATGGCAACACCCCCGACGCCCAACTCCGGCTCATCACCTGCGGCGGCCCCTTCGACGGCTCCGGCGGCCACTACGTCGACAACATCGTCGTCTTCGCCACGCTCGACTCGCCGCCGCCCTGACCGCCGCGGTCTCCGGACCTCACCGGAACCGAGGACGGGAGCGAGACGCGGGTACCGTGTCGCCATGAACCGGGACTGGGTGCACCATGCGATCGAGTTGGTCGAGGCCGATGCGAATCGTTCTGCCGACACCCACCTCATCACCGTGCCGATGCCCACGGCACTCGGGGTCGACGTCTATCTCAAGGACGAGTCCGCCCACCCCACCGGCAGCCTGAAGCACCGTCTCGCCCGGTCGCTCGTGCTCTATGAACTCTGCAACGGCCGGATCGGCCCCGGCACTCCCCTCGTGGAGTGCTCGTCGGGCTCGACGGCGGTGTCCGAGGCGTACTTCGCCCGGCTGCTCGGCCTCGCGTTCACCGCGGTGATGCCTGCGGGGACCTCACCGGAGAAGATCGACCAGATTCACTTCTACGGGGGAACGTGCCATCTGGTGGAGGATCCCGACGCCGACCTCGACGCCGAGGCCCGGCGGCTCGCTGACGCCACCGACGGGTGCTTTCTCGACCAGTTCACCAATGCCGAGCGGGCGACCGATTGGCGCGGCAACAACAACATCGCCGAGTCGATCTTCGACCAACTCTCCCAGGAACCCCACCCGGTGCCCGCGTGGGTCGTCGTCGGAGCAGGCACCGGAGGTACCTCGGCGACGATCGGCCGGTTCGTCAGGTGGCGGCAACTCCACACCAGGGTGTGCCTGGTCGACCCGGAGGGTTCGGTCTACGCGGACGCATGGGATGCCCGACACGCATCGGACCACCGTGCCGATGACGCGTCCGAGGCCGTCACCGGCCGGATGAGCCGGATCGAGGGGATCGGTCGACCTCGCGTCGAGGTGTCGTTCCTACCCGAGGTGATCGATCGCACGATCCGGGTGCCCGACGCCGCGTCGGTGGCGGCGATGCGGGTGTTGAACCGGGTGTTGGGGCGTCGGGTTGGCGCGTCGACCGGCACGAACTTCTGGGGGATGTGCACGCTGATCGCCGAGATGCACGACGCCGGCGAGCGCGGCTCGGTGGTGGGCCTGCTGTGCGACGGCGGCGACCGCTACTCCCACACGGTCTACGACGATGCGTGGCTGGAAGCGGAAGGACTCGACCCGTCCCCGTATGAGGACCATCTCGAGCAGTTGTTCACCGACCCGGTCTGAGCGGCATCACCGACCCATGGCACGCACCACGGCGGCGACGAGCCCGTCGACGGTGTGGGGATCGGCTTCGGCGGACACGGCGATACCGACGTCGCGCAGGGCCGCCGAGGTGACCGGCCCGATCGACACGGCGAGCGACGGCAGGCCGTCGATGCCGACCGCCGCGACCAGATGCTGCACGGTCGACGGCGAGGTGAAGGTGACCACGTCCGCGCCGCGCACATCGGCCCGGGTCTCGGCGTCGAGTTCAGGGGCCACCGTGCGGTATGCGGCCACCTCGTCGACGATCCATCCTTTCGCCCGGAGCCCATCCGCGATCACGTCCCGGGCGACCTCGGGCCGAAGCTGCAGCACCCGCCCGGCACCGGTCGGGAACGCTTCGACGAGCGCTTCGCCGACGGCCCGGGGAGCCAAGAGATCGACGGTGCCACCTGCAGAGGCCACGGCCGCGGCGGTGGCCGGGCCGATCGCAGCCAGACGCAGCGGAGCCAGATGCACCGGGACCAGCCTCGCCAGGTCACCGGCCACGGCCGCGAGTCGTTCCACGGCGGTTGCCGAGGAGACCACGAGCCAGTCGTAGCGGCCGTCGCGGAGTGCCCCGACGGCGGTTCGCAGGGCCCGGCCGTCATCGTCGGGATCGACGAAGGCGATCGCCGGGGCGTGCACCACGTGAGCGCCGAGGCGACCCAGGCGCGCGTCGAGTCGTCCGGGAAGGGCGCGGGTGACCACCACACGGGCGTCTCCGAGCGGCTCGGCCTCGGTGCTCATGTCGCTGATGTCGCGAACCGCGCTCAGCTCGCCGGGCCGACGAGCGCCAGCAGCTGCTCGGCGAGCGCCGTCCCCACCCGCAGCGCGCCGGCCGACGTCGACTCGTCACGCACGGTCGCCCGCTGCGGTGTTCCCTGCGATTCGGATGCGAGGATGCCGGTGATCTGCAAGCCTCCGTCGTCGACGGTCGCATGGGCGCCTGCGGGCAGATCGCAGTCTCCCCCCAGACGGGCCAGAAACGCCCGCTCCGCGTCGACCCGGAGTCGGCTCGGCGGGTCTTGGATCCGTGCCAGACGATCGATGGTGGCGTCGTCGTCGCTGCGACATTCCACGCCGAGCGCCCCCTGGGCGACCTGAGGGATCATCTCGTCGACACCGAAGATCTGCCCCGCCCGAGCGAGCAGGTCCAGCCGCTCGAGTGCCGCCGCAGCCACCACGATCGCGGCCATCGTCCCGTCTTCGACACGACCGAGGCGGGTCGCGATGTTGCCACGCAGGCCCACGATCTCCAGGTCGTCACGCAGGCCGGCGAGCTGCACCCGTCGGCGGGCCGAGCCGGTTCCGACCACCGCGCCCGGGGGGAGCCCGTCGAGCGACGCGCCGGCCAAAGCGTCGCGTGAGTCGCCCCGTTCGGGCACCGCGGCCAACGCCAGGCCGTCGGAGCTCGTCGCCGTCAGATCCTTCGCCGAGTGCACCGCCACATCGGCGCGGCCTTCGAGCACCGCGTACTGCACCTCTTTGGCGAACACGCCTTTGCCGCCGATCTCGGCGATCGGCACGTCGAGGTGGCGATCCGCATGCGTGGTGACCGGAACGAACGAGATCTGCACGTCCGGGTCGCGGGCTGTCAGCAGCGCCGCGACATGATCGGCCTGCCATCGGGCGAGCGCACTGGCCCGGGTCGCGATGCGTAGCTCGTTCCGGCTCACGCGCCGCCGGGCACCTGGTCGCCTTCGTCGCCGTCGATGTCGTAGAGATCGGCCAGCGCGTCGACGATCTGGTCGCCCCGCACCGTGCCGGCCAGCTCACCGAGCCGCACGCTGGGCCGGTGCAGGAGCTTCGCGACGATCCCGTGGGTGAGGGCCTCCACGGCGTCTCGTTGCCGGTCGGTCAGTTCACCCAGCCGTCCGGAGAAACGGTCGAGTTCTGCCCGACGGATCGCTTCGCTGCGGGCGTGCAGATCCGCGACCACCGGCGCCACCGACCGGGCGTTGCGCATGGCACGAAAGCGGACGAGTTCGTCTTCGATGATGTCGGTCACTGCCGAGATCTCGCCGCGACGTCGGTTCAGTCCCGCCTCGGCGAAGGTCCGCAGGTCGTCCATGTCGCACAACTCGACACCGGGCAAGTCGGCGACGCGGGGGTCGACGTCTCGGGGTACGGCGATGTCGACGATCAACAGCGGGCGGCCGTTTCGGGCGGCGACGACCTCTTCGATCGTGGCCCGGTTGACGACCTGGGTCACCGCGGCCGTCGAGGTCAACAAAAGGTCGACATCGGCGAGCACGTCGCCGATGCTGTCGACGGGAACGGCTTCACCACCGACACGGTCTGCGAGTGCACTCGCGCGGGTCGCCGTCCGGTTGGCGACCTTCACCTCGGCGACGCCGGCCCCGGCGAGCGCGACGGCCATCTGTTCACCCATGTCACCGGCACCGAGCACCAGCACCCGGCGACCTTCCAGCCCGTCGAGGCGCTGGGACGCCAGGGCCACCGCGGCGGCCGAGGCCGACGCGACCGATCGGGAGATCGCCGTCTCGGTGCGGGCACGCTTGCCGACGTGGATGGCGTGACGAAACAGCGCGTTGAGGTGCGGGCCGGCCGCTCCCTCGTCGCGGGCGACCCGCCAGGCGTCCTTGATCTGTCCGAGGATCTCGGTCTCGCCGATGACCGCCGAATCCAGGCCTGCGGCCACCGAGAACAGGTGACTGGCGGCCGCTTCGTCGAAATCGACGGTCAGGTGATCGGCCAGGTCGGCGACGGGGACCTCGGCATGCTGGGACAGCACCGAGCGCAGGCCCGAATAGGAATCGTGGAAGCGTTCGACGACCGCGTAGATCTCGGTGCGGTTGCACGTGGACACGACAACGGCTTCGTTGACGTAGTCGCGCTGGGACGCGAACGTGAGCATCTTGGGCAGATCATCCGCGCCGACGGTCAGCCGCTCGAGCAGGTCGAGCGGCGTCGAGCGGTGATTGACTCCGATGACGACGATTGCCACGCCTCGAGGCGCTCCTTAAGTCGGTCCGGCTCCCGACGAACGGGACGTCACCGGAACGTCCGAGCCAGTGTACGTGCGCGGGATCGATTCGAGCCCAATTCGGAGACGGCCCGCGCGTATCAACCGGGGCGTTCGCCCGATTCGGTCACCTCGGAGTCGCGTTGGTCGCGCTGGCGGTGGAAGCTCAGGATCTGCAGTTCGACGGCCAGATCGACCTGGCGCAGATGTACGCCGTCGGGAACGGTCAGCACGGCCGGCGCGAAGTTGAGGATGGACGAGACGCCGGCCTCGACGAGCAGTTCGGCGACGCGTTGCGCGCCGGCCGAGGGAATCGCGATCACGCCGATGGCGATGTCGAGGTCGCGTACCAGTGCCGCGACATCGGCCAATGGCCGGATCTCGACACCGACATGGTCGGTCCCGATCTTCGCCGGATCGTCGTCGACGAGTGCCACGACCGGGAAACCCCGCGAGGTGAACCCGGCGTAATCCGCGAGCGCCCGACCGAGGTTCCCGACCCCGACGATGAGTACCGGCCACTGCTGGGTGAGGCCTAGCGCGTGACGGATCTGGAACAGCAGGTAGTCGACCTCGTAACCGACGCCCCGGATCCCGTAACTGCCGAGAAACGACAGGTCCTTGCGGGCCTTCGCCGCATTGACCCCGGCGAGCTCGGCCAGGTCTTCTGACGACACGGTCGTGGACCCCTGGGTCTGAAGTTGGTCCAGGACCCGCTGGTAGATCGGCAGTCGCGACACGGTCGCGTCGGGGATCGGCCGCCGGGGTTTTGACGCCATGCGGCCCAAGCGTACGCAACCATGTGCAGCCGTTCACAAGACATCGCGGCCGACTCGATTTCCCCAGGTCAACGCTCACGCACAGAGAGGTACTGGGGCTCGCTCAACGGCATCCCCGAATACACGCCGTCGAAGCCCCGGTACGCAGCAGGCGGGCTGGACGAGTCGTAGGCGCTGACACGGCGAAACCCGCGCGACGACGTCGCCGACGAACTGACCCGAAGTGTGTACCGCTCGTTGCCGGTCGGCCGGAACCATGCGCCGGACAACGTCGAGGAGAGATCACGGCCCACATGTACGGTGCATCCCTCGATCTGAAGTTGCGCGACCAGCCCGACCGTGATCAGCGTGTTGCCGTAGCCGTCCTGGGTAACCCGGACACCTTCCGGAGCTTTGCGGCAGTAGTTGCGTCCGACGTCGGAGAACTGCGCGACCGCTCCGTAGCTGCTTGAGTTCTGGTCGTTTGCAGGTGACGAGGCCGCGAGCATGGACCCCACCAGAACCAGAGTCGCGACACCGGCGATGGCCGAGCCTGCGGTCGCCCACACCACCGGTGACGGCACGCGCTCCCGCACCGTCCGGACGGCCCAGTCGGAGAGCACCAGAACCGGAAACGACCACGCGGCGAGCCCGGCTACCAGCCAGGCCCGGTTGTGCCCGATCAGGCTGATCGGATCATTCGGCATGGCGCTCGATGCTCCGAACGCGCCGGCCAGACCGGCAAGCGCGATCAGCCCGAACGTGGCGAGTGGTCGGTTCCTCCGGCGGACGCACCAGATCAACATGGCCACGAAGACTGCCGCGAAGATCGCCGCACCGCTCGCTTGGGAGGCCGGCGTGTGCCACACCGCTTGGCCGTTCGCCAGGACCTCGCCGTCGATGCGAAGCCCGCGGTGGGTCCATGCGGGAGGAAACGCGAGCGTGTCGACCAGTCGGTTCATCGCCCATCCCGGCCCGACGGCATCACCTTTCGCTCCCGCCGACAGCAACTGCCACAGGTTCCCGGTACCGAAGAACTGGTCGTACAGCGGACCCGACCAGCACGCCAGCGCGACGACGACCGTGGTGACCAGGATCGAGACCGAGCGACGGCGAGTCGTGCGGCCGCCGCCCGCTCGGCGGTCGCGGAGGCAGGTGACGGTCCGCGTAATGGCAATCGCGAACACAATCGCCGCGATCGGAGCCGAGAACGCCACTTCGGCTTGGACCGAAATGGTCGCACACGCCAACGCCACCGGCCAGAACCAATCGTCACGGTTCACCACCGCCCAACCGGCCCCGACGACGCCCAGCATCATGAACATCGAGGCGGCGTCCAGATACGGCGCCCGTAGGAACTGCGCCCCGATGGCAGCGATGAAGCACGCGACCATCACGATCGACGGGACGAGCAACCTCAGACCGCCACACCGCCACGCCGCCAGGAACACCACGGCAACGGAGGCCCCGACGAGCAGCGCGGAGGCGATCAACGCCCCACCGTTCGATGGCGCGAACAGGCGCAGCGGGCCGGCGATCAGCCACAACTGCATCGGGCCCGGGTGGTAGAGCGTCTGCGACGCATCCGTGACCCCGCTGACCGTCGAGTAGAGGCCCAACAGGGGTGGTTTCGTGCTCAGGGTGCCCCACGACTGCGCGACCGCGGCGGCCTCGTCGCCGACCGGCATCCAGCCTTTCCGCCACGCGACAACGGCCGCGACGAGCGGTGACGCGATCACCGAGCAGGCGACGACGACCGTGCCCCGTCGGACCCATGTGTCAGTAGGCAATCGCTCTTTCATCGTCTACTCCTCCCCCGGTGTGTGTTTGTCAGGAGCCTCGCGCGGATTCGGTGAGTTCGCGGCGCAGAACCTTGCCGGAAATGCCGATCGGCAATTTGTCGACGAACATCACCTTCTCGGGGCACTTGTAGCGGGCCAGACGGTCGGCGCACCAGGCGATGATCTCGTCCTCCTCGACGGGTGTGGAGCCGTCGACGACCACGAACGCCTTGACCGCCTCTCCCGAGTACGGATGCGGCACCCCGACCACGGCGCAGCCGACGACGGCCGGGTGGGCGAGGAGCACTTCTTCTACCTCGGCGGGGTAGACGTTGAAGCCCGACACGATGATCAGATCCTTGGCACGGTCGACCAGGGTGAGATTGCCCTCCTCGTCGACGACCGCCAGGTCACCGGTGTGCAACCAGCCGTCCGCGTCGAGCACCGCCGCGGTCGCCTCGTCGTCCTCCCAGTAGCCACCGAACACGTTCGGCCCACTCACGCGGATTTCGCCGGTGTCTCCCACCAGCACGTCTGCGCCGTCCACGTCGACGACCCGCACCCGCACGCCGGGGAGCGGCCGCCCGACCGACCCGACCTTGGGTTCGTCTCCGATCGACGAGGTGACCACCGGCGACGCCTCGGTGAGGCCGTAGCCTTCGCGTACGATCAGCCCGAACCGGTCGGCGATCCGTTCGGCGACCTCGGTGGGGAGTCGGTCGGCGCCAGAGGTCGCCACCCTGATCTGGGCGAACGCGCCGGGTGGCACGCCGGGCAGGTTGGCGAGCGCCATCCACATGGCCGGCACCCCGGGCAACGCCGTGATACCCCGTTCGGCGATGGTCGTGATGAGCGACTGGGGGTCGAACCGCTCCACCAACACCACCGACGATCCGGTGGCGAAGGTGAGCCCGAGCACCACGGTGAGCCCGTAGATGTGGAACAGGGGCAGCACGCCCAACCCGACGTCGTCGGCTCCGAGCGTCGCGGCACCGTCGACCTGCAGGAGTTGTTCGATGTTGGCGGTGATGTTGCCGTGGGAGAGCTGGGCGGCCTTGGGATGCCCGGCAGTGCCCGAAGTGAAGATCAGGACTGCGAGGTCGCCCGGGTCGGTGTCGACGAGTGGCAGCGGATCGGCGGCGAGGAGGCTTGCGAGGGTCAGCCCGCCGCCGGTGGTGTCGTCGTCGCACACCACGACCGTTTCGAGCGACGCCAGGCGCGACCGGTCGAGGTCGGCGACCGCGCGGCGCGCGGAGGGGCCGACGATCGCGACCTTCGCCCGGACGGTGGCGAGTTCGTTCTCCAACTCGGTCGTCGGGCTGAGCGGGTTCAGCGGGGTCACCACGGCGCCGAGGCCGAGGGTCGCGAGGTACGAGACCACGAAATACCAGTTGTTCGCGCAGATCACCGCGACCCGGTCACCACGCTCGACACCGAGGCCGGCAAGGCCGCCTCGTAGCGCCGCGACCTGGTCGCGGAGTTCCCCATACGTGGTGGTCTGACCCCGGCTCACGAGCGCGACCGAATCGGCAGGCGGGGTTTCGATCATGGCGGCGAGGTTCACGGGCATCTATCTTGCCCCATGTACCCGGGTGCCGCTGCACCTCGCCCCCACGGACCGTCAACTCTCCCAGGAGCGTCCACATTCCCATGGCCGACGTCGCCATCAGTACCAGTGGGCTGACCCGCCTCTTCGGCACGCAGGTCGCCTTGTCTGCGTTGACCATCGAGGTGCCCCGAGGCGAGGTGCTGGCCCTGCTCGGGCCGAACGGTGCCGGCAAGACCACGACCGTCCGCCTGTTGAACGCGGTGCTCGCACCCGATGCGGGCTCGATGCGGGTGTTGGGCATCGACCCAGTGACCGACCCGGACGAGCTGCGTCGCCACACCGGGGTGCTCACCGAACACGCTGGGCTCGACGACCGGCTCACCGCAACCGAGAACCTGTTGGCCGTCGCCCGCATCCGTGGCATGGACGTCTCGACGGCCCGCAAACGGATCGGCGAACTGCTCGAGCGTTTCGGCATGTCGGCCCGGGCCGACCAGCGGGTCGCCGGCGCGTCGACCGGGCAGCGCAAGCGCATCGCGTTGGCCCGCTCGTTGCTGCACGACCCCGAAGTGCTGTTTCTCGACGAACCGACATCTGGTCTCGACCCTGCCGCGATCCGCGACGTGGTCGCGATGATCGACACGCTTGCCGCCGAACAGGGACGGACCGTCATCCTGTGTACCCACTTTCTCGCCGAGGCCGACGAGTTGGCCGACCGGATGGCGATCCTGCATCACGGACACCTCGAGGCGTTCGGGCGTCCCGCTGAGCTGGCAGCGCAGTTGTGGAACGGGATCCCCGCGACCTTGGAGGTGGGGGGACTCGACCCGAGCGTCGCGGCCGATCTGGTGCGGTCGATCCGGGGGGTGCTGGATGTGACCGTCGACGGTGCGTCACTGGCACTGAACATCGTCGACCGCGAGGTGCTGGCCCGGGCGGTCGGTGAGTTGGTGCGGGCCGGCGCGGACGTGTTCGCGGCCCGTCCGGAGACCCATACGCTCAGCGACGTGTACTTCGAGGTCGAACGTCGACGCGCCGCCAACGGGACCGAGGTGAGTGGGACGAGTGGGATGAGGCCGAACAGCCCGGCACCCCCACCGCCACCGGCACCGAGGGCGCCCGAACCGCAGGCACGGCCATGAGCGCACCGATCGACTGGGGAGCGGTGCGGGCCGTCATCTGGAAGGACGTGACCGCGGTGAAGCGCTCCAAGGCGGTCGTCTTGCCGATGTTGCTGGTACCCGCGGTGATGCTGATCGGGTTGCCGATCGTGATCGGAGTCCTCGCTGCCGGATCTGCGCCGATGAACGTTGGAGCGTTGCTGAACGGGGTGCCGTCGAATCTGGCCGAACCGATCATCTCGTTGCCCGAACGCCAGCAGGCGGTCGTGCTGGTGTTGGGCTATCTGATCGCGCCGCTGTTCCTGATCATCCCGCTGATGGTGTCGGCGGTGTTGGCCGCGGATGCGTTCGCCGGTGAGAAGGAGCGCCGCACGATCGAGACGCTGTTGCACCTGCCGATCTCGAACCGTGATCTGTACCTGGCGAAGCTGCTCAGCGCGTTCCTGCCGGCGGTCGCGGTCTCGTGGATCGGCTTTGCGTGTTACCTCGTGGTCGGCAACGCGTCGGCCTGGCCGGTGATGCACCGGCTGTTTCTGCCCACCTGGCTGTGGACGGCGGTGATCCTGTGGCTCTCACCGGCGGTGGCGGCGTTCGGCCTGGGGATCATGGTGCGGGTGTCGGCACGGGCACGCACCTCGCAGGAGGCGAACCAGCTCGGTGGCACGGTGATCCTGCCGCTGGTGTTGGCGATCGTCGCCCAGACGAGTGTGCTGTTGCTGGCCGAGTTGTGGGTCACGCTCGTGATCGGGGCGGTCGTGTGGGCCGTGGCGATCGCCCTCAACGTTCGTGGCGCTCGGCGCTTTGCACGTGACACGCTGGCGACGAAGCTATGACGACCGAACCCGCCGACCCGTCGCGGCCCGACCGCTCAGCTACTGGCGAGCACGAGCTGGATCGCGGCGGCACCGAGTATGAGCACCAACAAGACGGCGAGGACGATGGCCGTGATCGG
>DASSYG010000108.1:0-5638 GCA_035703405.1 Acidimicrobiales bacterium
TGTGCCAGTGCCGGTCGACCGGAATGGCGGTGCGCACACTAATCTCCTCGAGGACCCTTCGGCTGGCCTGATGGAAGGCCACTCCGACCACGTCCGACGCCGCGACGCCGTTCTGATCCAGCACCTTCTTGATGGCGTCCGTACCCAGTCCCATCACCCGACCGAATGAATATCTGCCGTCGCTCTGAAAGTTGCCCCGGCGATGGGTGTAGACCTTCTCGGGATACTCGTGATCACCGTTCAGCACGACATCCATCACTTCGAAACACGCGCCGGCCGGTTCCTCGGTGGTCAGCAACACCGTCCCCGCAGCGTCACCGAAGAAGACACTCGAGTGAGAGTCGGTGTAGTCGGCGTAGGCCGTCGGGTGATCACCCACGCAGACCGCGGCGCGTCGGTACCTACCGGTCTGGAGTAGCCCGTTGGCCACCGACAACGCGTAGATGAATCCCGCACAGGCAGCTTTCACGTCGAACGCGACCGCGCTCTGGCTGTGTGCCTGTGCCACGTACGATGCCGACGCCGGGAGGACCTGGTCGGGGTACAGCGAGCCACCCACGATCGCGTCGAGCGAGTCACCGCGCCATCCCGCGGCGTGGAGCGCCAAGGTGGCGGACTCGATCAGAAGCTCGTTGATCTGTTCGTTGATGCCGAGTACGCGGCGACTTCTCATCCCGAGGTACTTCTCACTCCAGCCGTCGTACAGTCCCGGCACGCTGCGCTCCAGCGTCGAACTGGTCAGTTCACGTTCGGGATGCACATGACCGGACCCGACCAACCGGACCGGTAGCGGCAGCGGCATGGCCGGTAACGTACCACCCCCACGTCCCGGGCGCTTGAACGAACGTTCTCTACCCCAGCAGCTCCGCGATGCGGGTCACGCCTTCGACGAGGTCGTCGTCGCCCAGCGCGGTCGACAGGCGGGCATAGCCGGGCGCGGCGAAAGCCTCACCGGGCACGATCGCGACCTTCACCTCGTCGAGGATCACCGCGGCCAGGTCCAGGGTGGTCGCCACCTTCCGACCCGCGATCGTGCGACCGAGCACCCCCTCGAAGCTGGGAAAGGCATAGAACGCACCCTGGGGGTCGAGCACCTCGACCCCGGCGATGCCACGCAGGAGTTCGACCATCTTGCGACCGCGCCGGTCGAAAGCGGTGCGCATCTCGGCGACCGCATCGAGCGGGCCGGACACCGCGGCGAGCGCGGCGCGTTGGGCCACGTTGGACACGTTCGACGTCTGATGCGACTGCAGGTTCGCCGCGGCTTTGACGACGTCGACCGGCCCGATCATCCAACCCACTCGCCAACCCGTCATGGCGTAGGTCTTGGCGACCCCGTTCACGATGACCACCTTGTCGCCCAGCTCGGGAACGGCCGTGGCGATCGAGGTGAAGACATGGTCGGAGTAGGTGAGGTGTTCGTAGATCTCGTCGGTGAGCACCCAGATGCCGTGTTCTGCCGCCCAGCGGCCGATGGCCACGACCTCGTCGGGGGCGTACACCACACCCGTCGGGTTCGACGGTGACACGAACACGAGCACCTTGGTGCGGGGTGTGCGGGCCGCCTCGAGCTGTTCGACGGTCACCTTGAATCCCATCACAGCCGTGGTCGGCAACTCGACGACCACGCCGCCGGCGAAGCGCACCGGCTCGGGATAGGTCGTCCAGTACGGAGCCGGCAGCAGCACCTCGTCACCTGGGTCGATCAAGGCGTTGAACGCGTTGGAGATTGCGTGTTTGCCGCCGTTGGTGATGAGTACCTGCTCGGGCTCGACCTCGTAGCCCGAGTCACGTCGGGTCTTTGCGGCGACGGCGGCCCGCAGTTCGGGCAGGCCTGCGGCCGGCGTGTAGTGGTGATTCTGCGGATCGCGGCACGCGACGACGGCGGCCTCGACGATGTGGTCGGGCGTTGCGAAGTCGGGTTCGCCGGCACCGAAGACGATGACCGGTTCACCTGCGGCCTTGAGCGCCTTCGCCTTGGCGGTGATCGCCAACGTCGCGGAAGGTGGGATGGCGGCGATGCGAGCGGCGATGCGCGCTTCGGTGGTGGCGTCGGTCATTTCGGGTTTCACTCTCCTGGGGTCTCAGGCCATAGTGGCAGACGATGACACCTCCACCCGCAGCGGATTCCTTACCCGAAATCACTATTCCGGAGGGTCTGAAACCCTCGGACGGTCGCTTCGGCTGCGGCCCGTCCAAGGTGCGGCCCGAAGCGATCGAGGCACTCGTCGCCGATGCACCCACCTACATGGGAACGTCGCATCGCCAGCCGACGGTGAAGTTCATGGTGGCCCGGCTTCGCAATGCCGTGGCAGAGCTGTTCGCCGCGCCGGACGGGTACGAGGTGTTGCTGGGCAACGGCGGCACCACAGGGTTCTGGGACGCCGCCACCTTCGGGCTGATCGAGAACAAAAGTCAGCATCTCGACTTCGGTGAGTTCTCGTCCAAGTTCGCCAAGGCAGCAAAGGCGGCACCGTTTCTCGACGAACCCCAGGTCATCGAATCCGCTACCGGCACCCATCCGGTCGCCGTTGCCGCCGACGACGTGGATTTCTATGCGTTGACCCACAACGAGACCTCCACCGGGGTGATGATGCCGATCGTCCGACCCGCAGGGGCCACCGGACTCGTCGGCGTGGACGCCACCTCGGGCGCCGGGGGATTGCGTGTCGACCTGGCCGAGACCGACGTGTACTACTTCGCGCCGCAGAAATGTCTGGCTGCCGACGGCGGCCTTTGGATCGCCGTGTGCTCCCCCGCTGCGATCGAGCGCATCGAACAGATCGAGGCATCCGGCCGCTGGATCCCCGCCTCGATCGATTTGTCGACCGCGTTGGAAAACTCGCGCAAGGACCAGACCTACAACACGCCGGCACTGGCGACGATTCACCTCGCGGTCAGCCAGCTCGAGTGGCTCAACAACAACGGCGGCCTCGAATTCGCGGCGTCACGCTGTGACCGGTCCGCCGAGATCATGTATGGCTGGGCCGAGAAGACCGACTACACCACTCCGTTCGTGACGAACCCCGACGAACGGAGCCACGTGGTCGCCACGATCGACTTCGACGACGCGATCAATGCGTCGATGGTCTCCAAGGTGCTGCGGGCGAACGGGATCGTCGACACCGAGGCCTACCGCAAGCTCGGTCGTAATCAGGTGCGAATCGGCATGTTCCCCGCAATCGAGCCCGACGACGTCGCCGCGCTCACCGACTGCATCGAGCATGTGGTCACCGCGCTCGGCTGAACCTTCGGTCTGAGAGAATCCCAGGTCCGCACTTGGCGAACACCTGGCAGAATCCGAATCGTGGGTCCGACCAGCAAATCCGAGTCCGGGGTGTGGGTCACACAGGCTGGCCCCGACGACGACGCGATCGTCGGCGATCTGTACCTCAGATCGTGGCGTGCCGGCTATGAGGGTCTCGTCGACCCCGGCCGGCTGGAACCGGTGGCGGTCGAACGCGCCGGCTACGACTGGCGGAGCGCACTATCGGATCCCACGTCGAGCTTCGGCCTCGGATTCGTCGGATCGGAGCCCGCGGGCATCGCCAAGATCGGTCCGGACCCGACCGAGTCCATCCGCTGCACGTGGCTCGAACTGCTCTATGTCGCGCCCGAGTTCTGGGGGACCGACGTCGCCACGGCTCTCGCCGACTGGGCCGTTGCCCAATCGGCCGCCGATGGCGCGCCGCTGATCCGCCTCAGAGTGGTCGACGTGCAGCGGCGAGCCAGACGCTTCTACGAACGGGAAGGCTGGCAATCCGATCCCGATGTGCCGATGTCACGGAACGCGTGGTTCGACCTGCTGTGTCTTCGCAAGGATCTCGCCTGATCAATCGGTGAAGGCGGGCCGTGCGGTCACCGTTCGGGAAGGCATCCGGGGTTTGCCGCTCCAGAGATCGGCCGAAGTGCCCAGTGGTCTTCGATGCCCGTGACCCGCTCCCATGGGAGCCCCTCGACGGAACGCTCGGTTTCGTGGCGCACCGGCCCCGACGGGATGGTTCGGATCACCGCCCGGCTCGTTCCGGCTGAGGCCGCGGGGGTCGGCGTGATGATCGACAAGACCGTGACCGTGACTCCCATGGGAGCCGCCGACAACTCCAACGGCAATTGTCCGAGTCCTGCTCAGCAGCGCGCTGACGCCCTGGCCGGCGATCAGCCGGTGAACGCGGGCCGTGCGGTCACGGGGCGCGCCGGGGTCGCGACGCCACCAGAACCGTTCGTCGGCATGTCCGGCGCGGCGGCACATTCGGGGTTCGCCTGTCCTACAGCGGCCGACCCGTCCGCGTTCAACAAGTGGTGATAGCTGTTGAACTGCACGCTCATCCGGTGCTTCATCGACGACAGTGCCGGCAGACACACGGTCTCGTCACCATCACCGTTGCGCGGAGTGGCCCGCACCGATGTCGTCCCCTCGGCAGGGTCGGCGGCTGGGATCACCAGGTCGATGCCGATGAGGAACGGCAACCCGCTCGGCGGCGGGTCGGTGACCGACCCCGACTCGCCGTCGCTGTCGGCGTCGTGCACGAAGATCCCGATCGTCCGATTCGACCGCGGACTGTTCTCGGAGGTGAGCACGCTCTTGCCGTTGATCGCGAGCGAGTCGTTGCGAGCGCCCTGGTCACCCCACCATTCCTCGTTGCGCAACACCGTGAGGTTCTGGGTCTTCTCGGCCGGTTCCCAGAAGCTGTCGGCCAGTCCGCCGGGTTCGGAGGTGAGCACACGGAACAGGTTGCTCGAGCGCACGAAGGGTTGCGGGTACACGTGGTGCACGCCCGTGGCGCGCGTGATCTCGAAATCGTAGTGAGTGCGTGCGGTCAGCTCGAGGGGCCCGAACGACCCGTCTGAAGACAACTCGATCTTCGCGACGGGTGAAGCACCCGCCGGGTGTTCGCCGGTGGTCGGCTCGATCTCGTACACGCGCATCGTGGCGTCGTGCGCTCCGGCGTTCTGAGGGAACAACACCGCACGGCCCGTGATCTGCACCGTGCCCGCCTCGCGTACCACCTCGGCGAAGCTGGGCGAATCGCCGGTCACGAAGGCGTACATCGCAGCGAAGGTCTCGGGTGAGTTCACGACCTCGGTGTGGCTCTGGTCGGCGAACTGGACGTTGCGCGCCCCGGGCAGGTTGCGTCCTGCGTCGCCTTCTCCCCAGATCGCCAGGCCATCGACCGAGGCAGGAATGCTCCCGCCGGACCCTCCGTCGAGGTTGATGTACTTGGCGACTCGTGCCGCGCGGTTCGGGTCGGAGTTCAGATACCCCTGGGACACCCCGGTCCCCTGCGAGTGACCAGCGAGTACGATCTGGGTCTGGCCGCTGGCCGTCAACAGGTCGTCGATCTTCGCGTCGATCCCGGCCCACACCGCGTCCTGACTACCGGGCCAGGCGAGTGAGTCGTGTTCGAACGCGTCGATCCGCTCGGCCGGGTAACCGTTGGAGGCGAAGCGGAGCGACTGGGCCTCGAACTGTTGTCCCGAACCCATGAAGCCGTGCACGAACAGGATCGGGAGTTCGTCGCGGTCGTCGCCCGCGGCCGGGGCGTCGGCGGCGTCCAGCGTGGCCGATCCGGCCATGGCGGTCAGGAGCAACAGACATGCTGCTGTGGTCCTGAACAATCGCGTCGACATCGGTCGTCCT
>DASSYG010000252.1:0-3052 GCA_035703405.1 Acidimicrobiales bacterium
GACCGGGCCAAGGACATGGTGCTGCGTGGCGGCGAGAACGTGTACTGCTCCGAGGTCGAGGCGGCGATCTATGAACATCCCGACGTCGCCGAAGTGGCCGTGTTCGGACTACCCGACGAACGCCTCGGTGAAGAGGTCGCCGCAGCGGTCCACCTCGAACCTGGTGCAACGGCCGACGCGGACGAACTCCGGGCATTCGTCGCAGAACGCCTTGCGAAGTTCAAGGTTCCCCGGTACGTCTTCTTCCGCGACGAACCGCTCCCCCAGAACGCCAACGGCAAGTTCCTCAAACGCTCCCTGCGTGAGGAGTACGCCTCGTCCTGATCCATCCGGACCTCAATGCGCTCGTGCCCGTAGCATGGATGCATGGATGCATGGAGTTCACGCGCATCACGACGAGTCCGGATCGCATGCACGGTGTCCCGTGCATCCGTGACCTTCGATTCCCGGTCGCCACGGTGGTCGCAATGGTTGCCGACGAGATGACGACTTCGGAGATCGTCGGGGAGCATCCCGATCTGGAACCCGAGGATGTCGCCGAGAGCCTCCGCTACGCCCGCGGCCGCGGTGCTGAAGCGAGAACTCCCTCTGCGACAGCCGGCGTGAGGCTTCTTCTCGACCAGAACCTCTCCCCCGCACTCGTGGCAATGTTCGATGCCGCCGGACACGATGCCGTCCACGTGCGAGATCTCGGTTTGGGCACTCGATGATGCTCGCATTCGGCCGCTGCCTCTCGGCGCCTACCACGGGCCCTGACGTGCCACTCGTGCGCCCTCATCGACGCGCCGTCTTCGGCGGGTAGCGTCGGCCGATGAGCGACGTCATCCTCTTCGACTTCTTCGGCACGCTCGTCCGATACCAGCCCGATCGGACCATCCTGGGATACCCGAGCTCGCGTGCGCTCGTTGCGGAGCTGGGTTGGGAGTTCGGCCACGACGAATTCGTCACCGCCTGGGACGTCGGTTCACGCGCGTTGGAAAGCCGCTGCGCGGCGTCGCTGCGAGAACCCTCGATGGTCGACTATGCGGCGGCGTTCGCGGAACAGGTCGGAATCGAACTCTCGGAGCAGGCGCTCCTTGCATTGGCGACGACATTCACCGGGGAATGGGCCGAACACGTCCGCCCGATCGACGGGGCCGGTGAAATGCTCGTCACGCTCGGACGGACGCACCGACTGGGGATCGTCTCGAACACGAACGACTCAGAGATGGTGCCGCGTCTTGCCGCCGAGTACTTCGCCGACGTGTCCTTCGAGCACATCGTGCTGTCGGTCGACCATGGATTTCGCAAACCGCATCCGTCCATGTATGAAACGACGCTCACCCGGTTCGAAGTCGAGTCGGCCCAGGCGGTGTTCGTCGGCGACTCCTACGAGCCCGACTGTGTCGGCCCCACCGCAACCGGGATGCGAGCGCTGCTCATCGATCCGACGGCGAGACACCCGGTCCCCGCAGCGAACCGACTCGACTCGGTCCTCGACCTGGCGGATCGCGTCTGAAAACCCCGGAACTACACCGAAGCCGACTCGCGCGACCGAGGCCAAACCGCTGACCCACCCGGCGAACACGCCGCTCTTCCCCGTCGCCGCGTCAAGCAGCGCGCCGCACCCGGTCATCTCCCGTCGCCTACCTTGGGCCCAGTCGACCCTCCCGCGGGGACTCCGCCGTGCGGTGACGAACGGTTCAGTCGGACCCGACAAGGTTCGACATCTCGAACCGCTCGCTTCTATGGGTTCCGCGTCCACGGGTCGAGACAGGCGACGCCGAGGGGCTCGAAGTGCCGGACGTTGCGTGTGACCACGGTCATCCTCGATGCCTGGGCGACCGCGGCGATGAGCGCATAGTCGAGGGGGGCGTGTTCGGGGACGCGGTAGTCGGCGAGTACCCGGGCGGCCGCGAGATCGAACAGCAAGACCCGGTCGGCGAAGCTCGGCAGGACGCGTTCTTCGACGGGCACTACTCATCCGCTCGACTGAACCGCCACGATGAAGACCGCTATTGCCGGGAAGGCCAGGTGTCCGTCATCGAGCGAGCCGCTCGCTGCGGCAAAAACCCGCGCTCGATACGTGCCCGCACCTCCGGGGTCTGGGCCAGATAGGTCCGGCCCGGGGTCGCGATGCCTCCGGCAATGCCCGCCCAGAGATCCGTGGGGTCGACCCGCCAGGTCCAGTGCAGCTCACCGGCCTCGTGCACCTCGAGGCCGACCTCATCGATCAGGCCTTTGAGCCCGGCGATGCTGCGGGGAAAGTCCCGGTCCTCGGGGAGTCGGGCCGAGGCGACCGACGCCGCGCCCGAAGTCGCGAACACTTCGTCGACCGGTGACTGCCAAGCAGCGCCACCCGCTGGCCAGATCGTGATCACCAGCCGACCGTCGTCTGCCAGGACCCGGCCAAGCTCTCGGACCGCGGCACGCGGTTCGCCGACGTGATTGACGACGAAGTTCGCGGTCACCCCGGCGAACGTCGCATCAGCGAACGGTAGCGCCGGCAACGCCCCCGACACACCGGCCCGTCAGCCACCCGAGTCGACATCGCGACCATTTCCGGGTCGGCGTCGACCCCCACGGCGCGGTAATTCCGCCTCGCGGCTTCAGCAAGCAGGTCGCCGGGGCCACAGCCGACATCCAACAGTCGACCCTCCGGGAGTCGATCGAGAAGTCCGGCGACCGTCCCGGCGCAAAGCCTTGCAAACGACCGGCGGTACGCATCCGCGATCCCTTCCCAATCGTCCACGAAGCGATTCTCCCAGATCGGCGGTCGTCGGACAGGCCGAGCCCGCGGGCACGGCAGCCGTTTCAATCCCGGCTATCGCACAACCGTTGGGACGCCTTGACCTCCGTCGTTCTCGGTCACGCGGCCGAAGATGACAGAACCTCACCCTGTGCCCAGGAGTATGGCAGGCCTTCTGGTCTGCACAACCGGGTCATCTCCGGATCGTCCAGACGCGTCTCATCGCTCAATACGGCGCGCGCAAGGCCCGGAACATCGGGAAGTGCTTGACGTTCATCGTTACCAGTTCACCTCCGGTGATGCGCACGGTCGCGGCCAGCACAT
>DASSYG010000255.1:0-2158 GCA_035703405.1 Acidimicrobiales bacterium
CCTCGCCGGTGTTCACCCCGATGCGAAGCCGGACGGCCCCATCGAGCTCGGCCGCGCGCTGGGTGACCGTGTGCTGCATGCGCAGCGCCGCACGCACGGCGCGCTCGGCGTCGTCCTCGTGCGCGGTCGGGGCCCCGAAGAGCGCGAGGACCGCGTCGCCGATGATCTTGTCGACCTGCCCCCCGAAGCTCACGATGTCGGCGACCAACCACTGGAAGCACCGATCGACCAGGTGCTTGACCTGTTCGGGATCGCGGTTCTCCGACAGCGTCGTGAACCCGACGACATCCGCGAACAGCACCGTCACCACCCGTCGCTCCTCGACGTGCCCGGCCATCCGGAATCCGCACGACGGACAGAACCGCGACCGCTCGGGTACCGCTTCACCGCAGGCAGGGCACGTCACGACCCGATGCTACGGCGCGGTCACGGTGAGCGTTCCCCTCATTGCGGGGTGCAGGTCGCAGATCCACGTGTACCGCCCGGGTTTCAGCTTCACGTACGTGATCGACTCGGTGTGCGGCCCGGACTTGAGGTTCGTCGCGGTCTCTCCGTCGGCAGTCGTCGCACCGACCAGGTGGAAGTTGTGTTCGACCCCCTTCTCGGCGTTGTCGTACACGACGGTGAGCTGGTCCCCGACGAGCGTCAGGCAGTTCGGCGAGTAGTCGAAGTTCCGGGTGACGACGGTGACCTTCGCCCCGGTCACCGCGGTGCACGGGGTGCGTGCTCCCGACGCAGTGCTCGTGGACGGGGATCCCCCTCCGGAGGCACACCCGGCGAGCACCACCAGGGAGCACACGAAGGTGGCCGCCCCCATCGACCGACGTCCAACCATGTCGCCGACGGTATCGGCCGGTCAGGTCCGGACACGACCCCGTAGACTCTGGGCGTGTCGACCTACCAAGCTCCCGAGTTCCACCCGGCCTTCGAGGAGTACTGCGAGGCCATCTTCGAGCTGCACGAGGACGACGTCGAGGTCATCCAGGCCCGGGTCGCCGAACGACTCGAGGTGTCGCGGCCGGCGGTGTCCGAGATGGTGCACCGGCTCGCCCAGGAGGGCCTGGCGGTCATCGACAAGGGGTCGATCCACCTCACCCCCGACGGGGAACGGCTCGCCGAGCAGGTCGTGCGGCGCCATCGCCTCGCCGAGCGGTTCCTCACCGACATGCTCGGGCTGTCCTGGGCCGAGGCCCACAAGGAAGCCGGGCGCTGGGAGCACATCATCTCCGACTCGGTCGAAGCCGCCATCGTGCGGGTGCTCGACCACCCCACCACCTGTCCGCACGGCAACCCGATCCCCGGCACCGACTACACGGCCCCCGATGCGCGCCCCCTGGCCGATCTCACGGCCGGCGACCGGTTCGTCGTGTCCCGGATCCCCGAAGAGCTGGAGTTCGCGCCCGGGATCCTCGAGTACCTCGAGCAGGCCGAGATCCTTCCCGGCCGAACCGGCACGCTCACCGTGGTGTCCCCGGACGGCACGACGACGATCGAGATCGACGGTCGCCATGTCGGGGTCAGCCAGTTCGCGAGCGAGCGCATCCTGGTCACCAATCCCTGACCGACCTGCCCGTCGATGGGTTCTGCTTCGACGTAGGCTCCGAGGATGACGATCCTGCGGTCGGTCGCCCGACCTCTCGGTGCGGCCCTGGTGACCCTGCTGGTCGTCGTGTCGGTCGTCGCACCCGCCGGCTCGAGCACCCCGCGGCGCGTGCGCCTGGCGGGCGGACGCGCCGCGCCGACGGAGCCCATCGAGCTCCGCCCGCTCACGACGTCCCCGGACCGCCGCATCGTCGACGACCAGGGACGCGACGTGCTGCTGCGTGGGGCGAACGTCAACTCGCTGGGCGAGTACTGGCGGGGCGTCCCGACGATCCCGACCACGCTGCCCGTCACCGACGCCGACTGGGCGACCATGGCAGCACACGGTTTCTCGGCCATCCGGCTCATCATCTCGTGGTCGAGGGTCGAGCCGACGCGCGGGGTGTTCGACCAGGCCTACCTCGACCAGGTCGACGGCTACGTCCGGGCGGCCGCGGCCCACGGCATCTACTCGGTGATCGACATGCACCAGGACGCCTACACCGCCACGATCTCGACGACCGACCCCTCGACCTGCCCCGCCGGCACCCAACCGGCGAAGGGCTGGGATGGAGCC
>DASSYG010000020.1:0-2048 GCA_035703405.1 Acidimicrobiales bacterium
CTGGGAGAGGATGACCCCGGAGTTGCCACGCGCGCCCATGAGCGATCCGTGGCTGATCGCGGTGCACACGGCGTCGAGGTCGGGAGACGCCGCAGACAGCTCCTCGCACACCGAGGTCACGGTGAGCGCCATGTTCGTCCCGGTGTCGCCATCGGGGACCGGATACACGTTGAGGCGATTCACGAACTGCTGGTGGGATTGCAGGAGATCGCGAAACACCTCGAGCGTGGTGCGCAGTCCATCTGCGTGCAGCAGCTCTGTCGTCATGGAGGCCGATCGTAGAGGGAACCGGGTGTCGTCGGGCCACCCCCGCCCGACGCCGACGTGCAGACATGGGTCGGATGACCCATCATCCGCGAGGCAAGGTACAGTCGCCACCCGTGAGCGACGCCACTTCCGGAAACTGGGCCCCGTACTCGGCCTTCATCATCGATCCCGACCCCGTCTGGCGGCAGAACGCCGAGCGCATGATCAGCGCCTACGCCGCCACGAACCAGTCGACGACCTGGGACGACGCCGTCCGCGGGATGCGTGCGACGCCGACCAACATCGTCGTCGTCGGACCCCACGTCTCGTTGTCGGTGGGCGACCAGGTCGCCCCGTTGCTGCGGAGCAACCCGCAGCTCGGCGTCCTCCTGATCATGGACAGCCTCGACATCGACGGACTCCGCGAAGCGTTGCGTGCCGGCGTGCGCGAGGTCCTGCCCGCGTCGACGAGTCCCGAGGAGCTGCAGCAAGCAGTCGGCCGACTGTCCGACACCGTCCAACCTCTTCCGCAACCGGGCATCGTGCCGCAGCGGACCCCAGCCGGCGCGCCGAACACCGGCAAGGTCGTCATGGTCTGCGCGGCCAAGGGCGGGACCGGCGTGTCGACCCTCTCGGTGAACCTGGCCGCGGCGCTCGCGTCGCTCGGCAAGCGGGTCGCGTTGTGCGACGCCGACCCGGTGTTCGGGGACATCGCCCTGCTCCTCGGCATGAAGGCAGGCGTCGAGGTCGAGATGGGTGACCTGCCCAAGAAGTTGCAGCCCGAAGAGGTCGTCGAGCAGCTCCGCACCCACGCGTCGACGGGCGTGCAGGTGCTGAACATGTTCCGCGCCCACATCCCCCTGAACGAACTTCCCGAGGATCTCGTGATGGCCTCGATCGCCGGACTGCAGGCCGCGTCCGACGTCGCCATCATCGATGTGCCGGCGCCGCTCGTGAACGTCGCCGAGTACCTCGTCCACGCCGACGAGCTGCTGTTCGTCGCGGGCACCGACGTCGCCGCGCTCAAGAACGTCCGGGTCGCCCGCCAGCTCATGCAGGAGGCCGGCCTCCCGATCAACAAGGCCTGGCTGGTCCTCAACCGGATCCGTCGCATCGACGAGTTCGAACCGTCGACCTACACCCAGATAGTCGGCCTCCCGGTCGTGTGCGCGCTCCCCGACTCCCCCGCCGTCCAAGCGGCCGGCGACAACTCCCAGGTGCTCGTGCAGGTCGCCCCGAAGGACGGGGTGTCGAAGGCGATCGTCAAGCTGGCCCAGGATCTGGCCGGCCGCTTCGACGAGCGGGCTGCCGGCACCATCGCCTGAACGTGAGGACCGGCGCGACGGGACGCGCCGCGTCCGAACCGGCGAGCCGGCGAGCCAGCGAGCCGACTCGTCGGACAAGTGCGCAACTCCAGGCGTGGTGATCGATGGGACAACCCGCCCCCGGCGCGTGCTTTGGCCCTCGCGCCTCCCCCGGATCTACACTCGTCCCTTGTCCCCGAAACGGCTCGTGTGAGGTTGGTAGGTCATGGCATCGGTATGTGAGGTGTGCGGCAAGCACCCCAGCTTCGGCATGAGCATCAGCCACTCGCACCGTCGCACGAAGCGACGCTGGAACCCGAACATCCAACGGGTTCGCGCCGTGGTCGGGGGCACCACAAAGCGCGTCAACGTGTGCACCCGCTGCATCAAGGCCGGCAAGGTTCAAAAGCCAACGGTCCGCAAGTCCGCCTGAGCCAAAGCACAAGTGGCACCGGTAACGCCACTTTGCCGCCCGCGAACCAAGCGTTTACTCTCGAA
>DASSYG010000157.1:0-5182 GCA_035703405.1 Acidimicrobiales bacterium
CGTCGCCGTACCGACCGCCGTGAACACAGATGTGTGCGCGCACCGACACCGGGAAGCGCATGAGGCGTGGGAGACGCCCCAGAAGTCGGTTCCGACCGGGCCGGCAGGGGCGGCAGGTTCGCTTCGCTGTGGGCCAGGTTCGCCCGTTCGGCCGGTGGCGGCGCCCGTGCCCGCATGCTCGTGCTGTTGGCGGCAATCCTGGCTCTGGACAGCGCGGACAAAGGCGCGATCAGCGCCGTCGCCGTCGCCGTGAAACAGGACCTGAGCATCGACAACGCCGGTCTCGGTCTCATCGTCACGGTCGTGTCGATCGTGGGCCTGCTGCTCACGTTTCCCGCAGGCGCGCTCGTCGACCGGGTGCGGCGGCTCCGACTGCTCGCCGTGACGATCGTGCTCTGGGCGGTGGCGATGCTGGCGTCCGCGACCGCGACGTCCTATGGGTACCTGTTGTGCACACGGATCGCGCTCGGGGTCGTGGTCGCGGCGGCCGGGCCGGGCGTCGCATCGCTCACCGGCGACATCTTTGCCGATGACGAACGAGGCAGGATCTACGGCTACATCCTGACCGGCGAACTCGTGGGTACCGGCTTCGGAGTGCTCGTCGCCGGCGAGGTGACCGCCCTCGCGTCGTGGCGCTGGTCCTTCGTCGCCCTGTCGATTCCGGCGCTCGTGCTCGCCGCGATTCTCTGGCGGACACCTGAGCCGGCGCGGCGAGCCGTCGATGGAGACGCGTCGCGGGATCATCCGGCGCTCACGCCTTGGCAGGCGGTCCGACGGGTGTTGAGCGTGCGCACGAACGTCTTGTTGATCGCCGCGTCGGCCACCGGGTATTTCTTCTTCGCAGGGTTGCGGACGTTTGCGCTCGTGTATGCGCGTGGACATTTCGGTCTGAGCCAGGCAAGTGCCTCGGCGCTCATCCCGATTCTCGGGGCCGGCGCCGTGGTCGGTGTGCTGGTGGGCGGGCGCCTCGCCGATCGGCTGCAGCGACACGGCCACCGTGCGGCGCGGGTGACCGTCGCGGCAGTCTGCCCGATCATCGCCGCGGCGATCCTCGCACCCGGCTTCCTCCTGTCGTCACTCGGCCCCGCGGTCGCCCTGTTCACGCTTGCTGGTGTGGCACTCGGCGCTGCGAACCCCGCGATCGACGCGGCCCGCCTCGACATCATGCCGTCGTGGTTGTGGGGACGCGCCGAATCGGTTCGAACGGTCCTGCGCACCGGTGGTGAGGCCGTCGCACCGGTCACGTTCGGCGCCTTCGCCGGCTGGTTCGCCGGACCGTCGGAGCGCGGACTGCAGGTGACGTTTCTCATCATGTTGATCCCGCTGGCGATGAGCGGTGTGGTGCTGTGGCGGGCTCGACACAGCTATCCCGGCGATGCCGCCGGAGCCTGTGGTGGACCCGGCCGCCCGGTTCGGGATGGCGCCGACCGATCGGCCCCGGTCACCCGGCGTGGATGATCGACCGCAACGACGGTGCCTTCCAACGGGTGCCGAGCCGGTATGGCCGCGGTCGCGCGGCCGAGTTGCGGTCGACGGTGAGCGAGTCTCACACCCGAAGTGCACGCCCTCCCTTCGATGTCACAGGTCGTCGGTACCATCTGCTCATCGATCGGTCGAGCTGGATCCGACCACGAAGCCGCACCGACACTCACATCCGAGGGACCCCGTTCAGATGAAGATCATCCACACCAGCGACTGGCATCTGGGCCGAAGCTTCGGGCCCATATCGCTGCGCGGCGATCAGGAGGCCTTCTGTGACTGGTTCGTCGAGCTCGTCCGCGACGAGGCAGCCGACCTGGTTGTCATCGCGGGCGACCTGTACGACCGGGCGATCGCCCCCATCGAATCGATCGCGCTGTTCCGTGACACCGCGGGTCGGTTGCTCGCGGATGGAACGGTCGTCGCCGCCATCACCGGCAATCACGACGGAGCCGACCGGGTCGCCCCCTATGCAGAATTGCTGGATCTGAGTCGTTTCTATCTGCGAGGTGGCTACGACCGGGTCGGGTCGGTGATCACCCATGCATTCGCAGATGGGCCACTCGACATCGTGCTACTCCCCTACCTCGACCCACGCGCCGCTCCCGACGAGTTCGGTGAGCCCGCGGGCACGGGTAACGAGCCTGACCAGGCCGTGCCCGCCGGCAGCACTGGCGACGGGGTCCAGGCCGTGCCCGCGGGCAGCACTGGCGACGGGGCCCAGGCGCTCGTGGCGCGCCGGCATACGCGGACGCACCAGTCGGTCCTGGAAACGGCCGCAGCGACCGCCCGAGCTTCTTGCCGCAGCCCCCGCTCGATTGCCGTCGCGCATGCGTTCGTCACCGGTGGAACCGAAAGCGAGTCCGAGCGGGCGCTGGTCGTCGGCGGCACCGGGGCGGTCGACGCCTCGGTGTTCGACGGGTTCTCGGCTGTCGCCCTCGGGCACTTGCACCGGCCCCAACGCATCGGCAGCAACGACCGACTCGCCTACTCGGGAACGCCGCTGGCTTATTCGTTTTCCGAGGACCACCCCAAGTCCGTGCGCATCATCGACCTCGACGCAGACGGTGAAATGTCGGTACGCACCGAACCCGTGCCCGCGGGCAGGCCGGTCCGCACGATCGAGGGATCGATCACCACCTTGCTCGATCCCCGCGCTCATCCCGACGCTCATGGCGCATTCGTGCGGGCGATCGTCACCGACCGTGAAACCGTGCTGGACGCCAAGTCACGGCTCGCGGCGACGTATCCGATGATCGCCGAGATCCAACTCCGGCCAGACGGGCTGCTCCCTGAGACGCTGGCCGCTTCTGTTTCGACCGCGAGCCGGCGGCGCGCACCCATCGACGCAGTCCACGACTTCTGGGAAGCGGTCGAAGGTGCGGCTCCCGACGGAGCGGTCGACACGCTGCTCGTCGACGCGACGACCCGGGCGTCCGAGGCGGTGGTTGCATGAAACCGATCCATCTGTCGATGTGTGCGTTCGGCGCGTTCTCCGAACCGGTCGAGGTCGACTTCGCGGCGCTCGCGCACCGCGGACTGTTCCTGGTCAGCGGCGGGACCGGCACGGGCAAGACCACGATCTTCGACGCGATGTCCTGGGCGCTCTACGGCAAGATGCCCCGCAAACAGCCCCACGAGGTTCGTTCCGATCACGTCGGCGATGCCACCCGGTGCGAGGTCACCTTCACCTTCGAATCAGGCGGTGTCCGCTACACGGTGACCCGCAATCCGGATCAGTTCCGCCCCGCGGCCAGAAATCCCGATCGTCTCGTGAAGGAGTCCGGCGCGGCCACCCTGGTGCGCGTCACCGACGATGGCACACGGAGCGAGCTCGTCGCCGACAAGGTCTCCGACGTCGCACGTGCGTGCGAGGAGATCATCGGTCTCGACGACAACCAGTTCCAACGGGTGATCCTGCTGCCCCAGGGAATGTTCAACGCGTTTCTCCTGGCCAATTCCAAGGACCGCGAAGAGATCCTCGAACGGCTCTTCGGCGGCGAGATCTACGACCGGATCGTGGAAGAACTGAAGGCGATCCGCGACTCTTCTCAGCAACTGGTCGGTGATGCCGAGACGGCCATCACTTGGGCGCTCGACGCAGCACGGAAGCACGTCGAATCGGCCGACGCCGCACTGGGTCACGGCGACGATCGCAAGAGCGAAGCCGGACTGCTCGGAGACGACGCAGAGAGAACCGACGAACCCTCGCTGGATACCACGTCCGGTCTCGATGACGAAGCTGACGACGAGCCGCTCGCCCGCGAGGAACTCGGTATTGTCGTGACTCGCCTGAAGCGCGCGCTTCAGACATGCCGAACCGAACTCGAGGACGCGACCAAGCACCGGACGTCCGCCCAGACGGCACATGACGCTGCAGTCAACGGTGCGCGACGATTCGATGACGCGGTCGAGCTACGGGCCACGCTTGCCGACCTCGAGACGAAGGCCGAAGCCGTCGAAGCCGACCGGGTCGCCGCGGTCGTCTCGGCGAAAGCCCGGCCGATCGTGGCGGCCGCGGAGGCCCTGGACGCGACGGAGCGCTCCCACCTCGAGGCGATCAGCATGCACGAGAAGCGCAGCAAGGCGATCGTCGCACAGCTCACCGAACTCGGGACGCCCAGCGAAGACCTTGCGCCCGTCGCCCTGCAACGTGAGCTTGCCGAACTGCGAACCGCACACGCGGCGGACAACGACAAGCTGGAGACGCGGCGCGCCGCCGACGAGGCGTTCGCTGCCGCAACGAAGAACCGGCGAGGGCTCGACACCCGGGTCGAGGCCGCTGAAGCCGCCCGGACGACGGCCATGACGCGAACTGCTGAAATCGACGCCGAGCTGCCCGGCCTGCGAGCGGCAGCGGTAGATCCCGACACCATCCGAGCCGCGATCACCGCGGCCGGACAACTCGTGGAGGCCCGCACCAGCCTCAACCGTCTCGAGGTCGATCTGGTCCCGCTCAGCGAGCGCCGCGCCCGCGCCGCCGAGGAACACCGCGGCCTGCTGCAGGACTTCACCGACACCCAGGCACCCCGGCTCGCGATGACCCTGGTCAGTGGCGAAGCGTGCCCGGTGTGCGGCAGCACCGACCATCCGGCGCCGGCCACCGCGGGTGACGCTCGGGTGGTCGGCTGGGATGAGGTCGCGACGGCCGCCGAACGGCACTCCGACGCGGACACGGCAGTGCAGTCGCTGGAACGACAGATCACCGAACTGCGTGGTCGCCTCGGAGGGTCGGCCACGCTCGACCGTGACTTGCTCCAGCAGCGTGTCGATGAACTGCAGGCCGATCTGGAGCGAGCGACCACCGCGTCCGCAACGATTGCGGCCCTGGAGGGCGAGCGCAAGGAACTCGCCGCAGAACTCGAACGACTCACCACCGAAGCCGCGCGGCTCGGGGAGTCCCGCGATCAGGCGATCCGCGACCTCACCAAGGCGGACGAGGCCGCCCGCAATGCCACCGAGGCCGCCGCCGGGATCGACCCGAAGGTCCTCGAGCGTCGTACACGAATACTGGAACGACTCGGTGACGTGCTCGACGGCTACGACGAACTCGTCGAAGGAGCGGCGAGTGCCGCTTCGCTCGTCGAAAGTCGGCGCGCCGACCTCACCAAGCTGCTCGAGAGCAGCGACCACGACGACGTGGCAGCCGCCAGAGCGGTGGTGTGGGCACCCGAGCGCGAGCAGGCCGCGATCGACGCGGCCC
>DASSYG010000313.1:0-2349 GCA_035703405.1 Acidimicrobiales bacterium
GCGGCCATCACCGCCTCCTTGTCGGGACCCCTGAGGCGACCGTGCAACAGTCCGACCCGCAATCCCTCCAGTTCGCCACCCGGCGCGATCAGGCGATCTCTCGTGTCGGTGGCAGAGGCGACCTCGAGCTTTTCGGACTCGGTGATCAGCGGACACACCACATATGCCTGACGGCCGTCCGCAACCTGGTCGCGTACCCGACCCCAGGCGGCGGCCTCGTCGAGCGTGTGAGGTTGCACCCACCGCGTGGTTATCGGCGTGCGTCCGGGTGGCAACTCGTCGAGCACCGAGACATCAAGATCGCCGTACACGGTCATCGCCGCCGTCCGCGGAATGGGCGTGGCGGTCATCACCAACACATCGGGCGTCGCCTCACGCGCACCCGCGCCGTCTCGCAACGCGGCCCGTTGTTCGACCCCGAAACGATGCTGCTCGTCGATCACGACCACGCCGAGCGAGGCGAAATCGACGCCTTCCTGGATGAGCGCATGGGTGCCGACCACCAGGTCGACCGTCCCGTCGACCAACCCGGCCAGTACCTCCCGGCGGGCACTGACGCCCACCCGATTGGTCAGCACGGCGACCCGCACCGGCCGTTCACCGAACAGGTTGCCACCGTCGCCGATCGAGAGCTCGGCGAGCAATGCCGACACGCCGGCGTGATGCTGTTCGGCGAGCACCTCGGTCGGGGCCATGAATGCGCCCTGGTGGCCGCCCTGGACCGCGGCGAGCAGGGCATGCACCGCGACGATGGTCTTTCCCGCTCCCACGTCCCCTTGCAGCAAGCGGTGCATCGGAGCGTCGGCTGCGAGGTCCACGTCGATCTCGTCGATGACCCGGTTCTGGGCACCGGTCAGCGGAAACGGCAACGCCGCCGCGAAGCGCCCCAGGAGCGAACCGTCACCACGCGTCACGTCGTGCGCGATCCCCCGGGCCTCTGCGGCGAGAGCGCGTTTGTGGCCGACGAGCGCCAACTGCACCCGCAGCAGTTCGTCGAACACCAAGCGCGACCGGGCACGGTTCACGTCGGCCATCGAGGAGGGCGCGTGGATATCGTGGTAGGCGGTGGTGCGATCGGTGAGTCGATGGGGCGCCAGCAACTCGGAGGGAACCGGCTCGGCGAAGACCTTCGCCCGCTCGAGCACCTCGGACATCCACCGGGCAATGTCCCAGGTGGTGATCCGTTCCTTCTCGGACTGGGGATACATGGCGATGATCCGCCCGGTGCGATCCCCGATCAGATCGACCACCGGGTTGGTCATCTGGAGTCGCCCGCGATAGTCCTCGACCTTGCCGAACAGCACACATTCGGTCCCCTCGGGAAGCTGGCGTTCCCGCCAACCCTGGTTGAAGAACGTGACCCGCAGATACCCCGAGCCATCGGTGACATCAGCGGTCACCAACGTGCGCGGCGGACGACCCCGGGTGCGCCGGGCCGAGATCTTCTTCACCGTCGTGAGCACCATCGACGACTCGCCGATCTGCAGGTCAGCGATGCGCTGTTGGTTGGAGCGATCCACGTAGCGGCGTGGATAGTGGGTCAACAGGTCGAGCACGGTGTGCACGTCGAACGCCTCGGCCAGCGCCGCCGCGTGTTTGGGGCCGATCCCGTGCAGCTCGGTGACTGCAATGTCGGCGAGCTGGGAGAGGCGCCGTCCGCTCATGCTTCCAGGGCGGCCGCCAGGCGTTCGAGCGTGGCACTGATGGTCTCGTTGTTGCGTGCGGCGCGGTCGTCGACACCCGACATCTGCTTGGAGAACTCCAGCGTCGACTCGGGGCGCAGATCCTCGCTCCATTCGGTTACCCGGCTACCGCCCTCGATCGGCTCGATCTGGTAGCCCCACGTGGCGTAATGGAAATCGAACATCGCACACTCGAAGGTGAAGGCGCGACCTGGGTCGGCTTCGGTGATCGTGCACTGGCTGGTCCAGGTGTGTTCGCCGTTGCGGTTGTGCCCGTCGAAGGTCGCACCGACCAGCGGAACAGTCGCGCCGTCGGTCCATTCACACGTGTGGCACTCCGGCGACCACTCCCCCATCCGGTTTACGTCTGCGACGGCGTCGTAGACGCTCTCGGGTGAAGCGGCGATGTCCCTGGTGATCTCGATGCGTTCGGCCATGGCTCTCAGTCCAGCACAGCCGGCACCGGCACGGCACCAAAGTGGACCGAAGCTCAGCGTCCGTGCACGGAGCGCCGCAACCATTGTTCCCAGGTGACGGTGCCGTCACGGTGCTCCGGACTCAAGTGTGCACCGCGGGCACGTTCTCCGGTCCGACCGATCCTCGGGACGCGCACCAGAAGACTGCGGCGACCGGTGATCCTGCGCCGCCGCTTCGCGAGAGTCTCGAT
>DASSYG010000349.1:0-2162 GCA_035703405.1 Acidimicrobiales bacterium
CCGCGGTCGCCGAGCACCACCGCTGACCCACGCGTGGTTTCGGTAGCTGCGGCTACCGAAACCAAGCACCCGGCGTCAGCCCTCCAGCTTGTAGCCCAGGCCGCGCACCGTCACGAGATGCTGTGGCTTCGCGGGGTCGGTCTCGATCTTCGAACGAAGCCGCTTGACGTGGACGTCGAGGGTTTTCGTGTCGCCCACGTAGTCCGCTCCCCACACTCGGTCGATGAGCTGCCCACGAGTCAGGACGCGTCCCGAATTACGCAGCAGGTATTCGAGCAGATCGAATTCCTTCAGCGGTAGGGCGACGTCCTCACCGTTGACCTGCACGACGTGGCGGTCGACGTCCATGCGCACCGGACCGGCCGCAAGCACGGCGTCGTCCTGCCCGATCTCGATGTCGGGGTCGGCGCCCCGCCGCAGCACCGCACGGATCCGGGCGATGAGCTCCCGGGCCGAGTACGGCTTGGTCACATAGTCGTCGGCACCGAGTTCCAGTCCCACGACCTTGTCGATTTCGCTGTCGCGGGCGGTCACCATGATGACCGGCACACCCGAACGGCTCCTCAACTGCTTGCACACGTCGGTGCCGCTCATGCCCGGCAGCATCAGGTCGAGGAGGACGATGTCTGCCCCGCCCCGGTCGAACTCTGCCAACGCCGTGGGTCCGTCGCCCGCGATCGTGGTCTCGAACCCTTCCTTGCGCAGCAGGAATGCGAGCGGATCCGCCAGCGACTCCTCGTCCTCCACGATCAGCACACGCGTCACCGTTGCGTCCTCCGTTGCTTTCTCGGTTCTGTTCCACCCGATTCCGGGTGCGGTTCCGGTCGGACTCATTGTCCGACCGCCGTATCGTGCCGCGTTGCGGCGGGCTCGTTGTCGGGCTTTTCGAAATGAGCGGGGATGAGCAGGGTGAACGTCGAGCCGGTTCCGGGCTTGCTCCACAGCACGATGTCGCCGTGGTGATTCGCGGCGACGTGCTTGACGATCGCAAGCCCCAGACCGGTGCCTCCCGTTGCCCGCGACCGCGCTTTGTCGACGCGGAAGAAGCGCTCGAACACGCGCTCCTGGTACTGGCGCTCGATCCCGATTCCTCGATCGGTGACCGCGACCGCGACACATCCGTCGCGCAGAGACCTGCTCACCGTCACCGGACTGCCCGGTGGGGAGTAGGCGATCGCGTTCTCTATGAGGTTGGTCAACGCGGTCACCAACAGGGGATGGTCGCCGAGCATCTGGTATCCGGTCGGGCGGTCGGTGTTGATCTCGATGGTCGCGTTCTCGGCGGTGAGCCGTGTGCGGTCGAGAGCGTCCTCGATCACTGTGTCGACATCGACTTCCTCGAGGTCCGGGAGCTTCTCGGCGCCCTGCAGCCGCGACAACGCGATCAACTCCGTGACCATGTTGCCGAGCCGGGTCGCTTCGCTCTGGACCCGCTGCCCGAAGTGCCGCACGCTCTCGGGATCGTCGATGGATTCGAGCAGGGCCTCTGCCAGCAACGCCATCGCGCCGACCGGTGTCTTGAGTTCGTGGCTGACGTTGGCGACGAAGTCTCGGCGGGTGGCTTCCATCCGGACCTGTTCGGAGTCGTCGTAGGCGTACAGCACCACGAAGCGGGGATCGTCGTCGAGCAGTTTCTTGGCGATGCACCGCACCGCGACACGGTCGCGGCCGTGCGGGTTCTTCCGGCTGAGGTCGAGCTCGACGGTTGTCCCGCCCTCGAGGATCCGGCCGGCCGCGATCCACGCGCGTTCGTCGAGAAGCCGCCGGCTGACGAGACCCAACTCCTCCGCGCGCGGGTTGTAGAGAATGACGTCGTGGAACTTGTCGACTACGGCAATGCCGGTGGATGCGCCGTACACGACGCGGTCCAGCACGGTTGCCATTGTGAGTTCGTCGTCGTCGTTGCGGTCGCGACGACGACGCGACCACATCAGTGAGGCGGCGAGCAGTGCGCCCAGCATTGCGGCGACCACGGCCACCAGGACGATCTGCAGAACATTCACGATTCGAATCGTAATGACACACGACAGTGGAGCGACAGCGGGTAGCCAACACTCTCTGCACGTCACGGGCCATTTTTCGGTGGTTGGCCCGGTGTTCACCTGAAATTTGCCGAACCCCGCGCGACGACGAGTCGCACGGGGTTCGGTTTTGTCCGGTTG
>DASSYG010000389.1:0-5254 GCA_035703405.1 Acidimicrobiales bacterium
TGATCAGTCCGCACAGCAGCCCGTGGTCATCGACTACCGGGAGCTTCTCGATCCGGTTCTTCCAGAAGAGTTCCTTGGCTTCTTCCAGCGTCGTTCCGGGAGATGCCGTGACCAGTGGGGGGCGGCGCATGACGTTGTCGATCGGTTGGTCGATGTCTTCGACGAAGCGCAGGTCCCGGTTGGTGAGCAGACCGATCAGGTGGCCCGTCGAGTCGGTGATCGGCACGCCGGAGATGTGGTAGTGCTGCATCAACGCCAACGCGTCGGCGACCGGAACGTCGGCACCGAGCGTGACCGGGTCGACGATCATCCCCGATTGAGAGCGCTTGACCTTGTCGACTTCGGCTGCCTGGTCGGCGATCGACAGGTTGCGGTGCATGATGCCGATCCCGCCGATCCGAGCCATCGCGATCGCGAGCTGCGCCTCGGTCACGGTGTCCATCGCAGCCGACACGATCGGCAGGTGCAGGTCGATGAGAGACGTGAGCTTCGTCGTCGTGTTCACCTCGGTGGGCACGACCGAGGACTCTGCGGGAAGCAGCAGCACGTCGTCGAAGGTGAGTCCCTCCTTCGCGAACTTCGCGGGGAACCGGGCATCGAACCCCGCGTCGTCACCTCCACCGAAAGGGGTACGGGGATGGTCCATGCGCAGAGGTCCTCCTGGAGACTCGACCGTGTGGCGATGAGCCTATCTGGTGAACCGACGCCCGTGTCGGTCGAGACCGCCCGCCCGGTGCGCGGGGTCGGGTCACGAAGCGGGTCCCGGCGTCGGTAGCATGGACCGAGTCTGTTCATCTCAGGAGCGTCGAGGTTTCCGGTGGGCAAATTCGACTCAGCAGCAATGGCGGGACGAATGCCGGAAACCGACCGTGGCAGACAGCGCAGCACGTGGTGCACCGACATCAGAGGTGAGCGAGGGTGACCGAAGAAACCGACGACGAACAAGAGCCGGTCGGCGAGCGGAGCGCCGCGCACAAGCGCTACAACATGAAGGCGCTCGGTCGACTGGTCGACTCCAACCGTTTGACCGGGGTGAGCCGTCCGACCGACGGTGCGAGATCGCGTCCCGCGTCCAGCGCACGTGACCTCGCCCAGCACGTCGACGCCGACGGCACACCGAGCGCGGGCGTGTCGTTCGCCGACTCCGACGGCCCGGGAGGCGACGACGCCTTCGGATCCGACCGACTCGAATCCGTCGACAGTGGCATCGACCAGACCGACCGGCTCCTGGCGATCGCGAACCGGATGAACATTCCGATCCGCCTGGCGGGCAATGGGGGAGCGTCCACGCCGACCGATCTCGTCGCCCGTGACCGCACCGATGACGGCGTCGGGCGCGCGACACAGAACCGTGGCGACAGGCGCACCGGCCTGGCGGCGCGTGTCGACGGCGCGCTGCGCGTCAGCGACCTGGAGATGGAGCCGTCCACGTCTCTCGCGCGTCAGATGCTCGACGGTGAGATCGGACCGGGCGGACGCATCTCGGACCCTCGCGACGTGCCCGGTATCGTGCTTGATCTGGCAAAGGACGTGCCCGCGTCGGTAGCGGTCAGCGTGGTGCGGATCGACGAGGAGATCGAGGTCGTCGGAGATTCGATCGACCCGACGATCGACCCGGCACTGTTCACCGCCGCGTTCAGCGGGGTGTTCCGCAGTGTGCGTCCCGCCGCACAGGCGTTGCAGGAGGGCCCGTTGGGCAAGATCCGCGACGTGGTCGTCGAGGGCGAACGGATGGACCTGATCCTGCGCCCGCTCGGCGACCGGTACTTTCTGATGGTCCTCGAGGACCGCAAGGATCCTCAGGCGAACCTGGCCGCCACCCGGATGAGGATGGCCTCGATCGCCCCTGGGGTGACCGCCATCCTCGCCCAGCAGGACGGCGAGGTGTGAGGTAGGATCGAGTTGCGATGGCGACTCTTTCCTTCGAAGGCGAAACGCACGCCGACCTGGTGACGAAGGTGCGCCGTTGGCTCGCGTCGGTGGACGGTGAGGACGCCGGCGTCCTGAGCCCCCAGGACGCGCTCGAGCAGGGCGCGGAGATCACCAAGGACGCGTTGCGGGTGATCGCGTCGGTGGCGCCCGAACCGATCGCCCAGTCCGAAGTGGTCAAGGCGCTCACCGGCATGGGGTACAAGGCGACCGATGCGACCAAGGAAGCGCTCTCGTCGGGGCTGGATTCGTTCGACGAGTTGACGGGCGGCGGTGTGATCGACCGGGCGCGCAAGACCTCGAGGTCGGCGATGTACCAGATGAACGCGGCAGTCGCACGCCAGATCCTCCGCGCCATGAAGGGATGACGGGCGACTCCATACCGGTACCGGTCGCCGGTCGCCTCCTCGTTGCGACCCCTGAGTTGAGTGATCCGAACTTCTCCCATACGGTCGTGTTGTTGTTGGCGGTCCGACCCGAAGGGGCGCTCGGCATCGTGTTGAACCGCGCCAGTGACCGTCGGGTCGACGAGGTGCTCCCCCGATGGGCGGACCGGGTGGCCACCCCGGCCGTGGTGTTCTTCGGCGGTCCGGTCGGCCTGGACTCGGTGGTCGGGCTCTCGGCTCAGGGCGCCGTCGACTTGGACGATGCCATGTTCGGCGAGGCCGTCCCCGACGACGACGGGACCTCGGAGATCAGGCTTTTCGCCGGCTCGGCCGGCTGGGGCGCCGACCAGCTCGAGCTCGAGGTCGCCCAGGGGTCGTGGTGGGTGTTCGATGTCGAACCGGGAGATGTGACCACGTCGGATCCCGACACGCTCTGGCAGCGGGTGTTGCGCCGTCAGCCGGGTCGAACGTCGTGGTTCGCCTTGGCGACCGCCGACCCGTCACTCAACTGAGTAGCTGATCCGTCGACGTGTCGATTCGGGTCGTCACGCAACTGCATCATGCAACCGAGTCATGGCACCCGGGTGCACGACAAGTAGAATCGACCGTTCTCTCGCCGAAAGAGGATGCGCCGACAGGCGTTTCCGATCAATGAGCCCCGACAACGAAGGTCAGTGGCCTGTTCACCAAACCCAGCTTCGCGAATGACAACCGTGATCTGGGCGAGATGAGCCCTACCAGCGCAGCCTGTAAGAGGAGTGCCCAGTGAGTGATGTCGCGATCGGACTCGGACGGACTGCCCGGTCCGCCTGGAGCCTCGATGATATTTCGATCGTGCCGACCCGCCGGACCCGCGACGCGGATCTGGTCGACATCTCCTGGGAGGTGGAGGCGTTCCGACTCGGACTTCCGTTCCTCGCCGGGCCGCTGGATGCGGTCGTCTCGCCGGCCTCGGCCGTGGAGATCGACCGTCTCGGTGGCATCGCGGTCCTCGACCTGGAAGGACTGTGGGCCCGCCACGACGATGCCCAGGCGATCATCGACCGGGTCGCCGGCGCTGATGACGCCACGGCACTGACGATCCTGCGCCGGGCGATGCAGACGCCGATCGACCCCGATCTGGTCGGCCAGCGGATCAAGGAACTCCGGGCCGCGGGGATCGTGTCCGCGGGGGCGGTCACCCCGCAACGCACCATCGACCTAGCGGAGGTCATCGTCGCCGCGGAACTCGACCTGCTGTTGCTGTCGGGCACCGTCGTGTCCGCGGAACACGTCACCGATGAGATGCGTGAACCCTTGAACCTGAAGACGTTCGTGCGTCGATTCGACGTGCCGGTGATCGTCGGGGGTTGCACCAGCTACCGCGCAGCACTGCACCTGATGCGCACCGGCGCAGCCGGCGTGCTGGTGGGTGGAGCCGCCACGTCGGACGCCGTGAACGCCCAGGTGCTCGGGCTCGGGCTTCCCCAGGCGACCGCCATCGCCGATGTGCGGGCCGCACGCATGCGGCACCTCGAAGAGACCGGGGTCGAAGTGCAGATCATCGCGTCGGGGCCGCTGGCCACCGGCGGGGACATCGCCAAGGCGATCGCCTGCGGCGCCGACGCGGTCATGCTCGGCCCGCCCCTGGCCGCGGCGACCGACGCCCCGGGTCGCGGTGCACTGTGGGGGCAGGGAGCCGTCCACGCCACCCTCGGGCGTGGCGGGGTCGAACACCGGGACACGGTGGGGACGATCGAAGAGATCCTGATCGGACCGGCGTCCGAACAGAACGGTGCGACGAACCTGTTCGGCGCGTTGCGCGCCACGATGGCGATGTCGGGGCTCCGGTCGCTCACCGAACTGCACAAGGCCGACCTGGTGGTCCGCAGGGGAGGTGCCTGATGAGCGGCAGCGACCCGGCCGAACAGGTCGTGCTCGTCGTCGACTTCGGCGCCCAGTACGCGCAGCTCATCGCCCGCCGCGTGCGTGAGGCGAAGGTCTACTCCGAGATCGTGCCGCACACGATCACCGCAGCCGAGATCGCCGCACGCGACTGTGCCGGGGTGATCCTCTCGGGCGGTCCCGCATCGGTGCACGCCGAGGGCGCCCCCGACATCGACGCCGCGATCTTCGACCTCGAGGTGCCGGTGCTCGGGATCTGTTACGGCGCACAACTTGTCGCGTCGACGCTCGGCGGCGAGGTGGCCCACACCGGCCGCGGCGAGTACGGCCGCACGACTCTTTCGATCATCGACCCCGATGCCGCGCTTTTCGCCGGTGTGGTGGCCGGCCAGGCCGACGGTTCGTCAGACGACACCGCGTCGGTGTGGATGAGCCACTTCGACTCGATCGCCACCGCACCGCCGGGCTTCGAGGTCACCGGCTCGTCGCCGGATGCCCCGGTCGCCGCGATGCAGCACACCGCACGGCGCATCCACGCCGTGCAGTTCCATCCCGAGGTGTTGCACACCGATGGCGGGCAGGCGATGTTGGAAGCCTTCCTCTACGACGTGTGCGGGTGCGAACCGACCTGGACGATGCATTCGTTCGTCGACACCCAGATCGAGACGATCCGCACCCAGGTGGGCGACGCCAAGGCCATCTGCGGGTTGTCCGGCGGGGTCGACTCATCGGTCGCCGCTGCGCTCGTACACGCCGCGATCGGCGACCAGCTCACGTGTGTGTTCGTCGATCACGGCCTGCTGCGCCAGGGCGAGGCCGAACAGGTCGTCGAGACCTTCCGGACTCACCAGCAGATCCCGCTGGTACATGTCGATGCATCCGAGAAGTTTCTGTCCCGCCTCGCCGGGGTGACCGACCCCGAAGAGAAGCGCAAGACGATCGGCGAGTTGTTCATCCGCACCTTCGAAAATGCCGCCACCGAGTTGGCCGACGCTCGTTTTCTGGTGCAGGGCACGTTGTACCCCGACGTGATCGAATCGGGCACACCTCAGGCC
>DASSYG010000419.1:0-6220 GCA_035703405.1 Acidimicrobiales bacterium
TCATCGCCGAACGTGAACGGATCGGTCGGGACCTGCACGATTCGGTCATCCAACGCCTCTACGGTGCCGGTCTCGCCATGCAGGCCGCGCTCGAGTCGGGAGGCGAACGATTGCGCACAGCGGTGACCGGCGCGGTGGACGAGATCGACGACACCATCGCCGAGATCCGGACGGTCATCCACGATCTCCGCCGCGACGTGGCCGAGACCGGGCGCCTGGGAGACCGCCTGCAGTTGGTCGCCGGCGCACAGGCCGCGGCGCTCGGCGTGCCGGTGCAGGTGCATGTCGTCGGAGACGTGACCGTCGAGCCCGCGACCCCGGTGTCCGACGCGGTCATCGCCGTGATCCGCGAGGGCATCGCGAACGCGCATCGCCACGGACAGGCGTCGCACATCGACATCGAGGTCGACCTGCACGAGAAGGGTCTGCGACTCGAGGTGGGAGACGACGGGGTCGGCTTCGATCCGACCGCGTCGCTCACCACCGGTGGTTACGGTCTCAAGAACCTCCGCGCCCGGGCCGTGGAGTTCGGTGGCACCTTCGAGGTCGATGCCGGTCCCGGGGCGGGAACACGATTGTATTGGCGGGTTCCGCTCGACAGGTAGCCACGAAGGTGACCGGAGTCGCACTGCAACCGGGACCTTGTACCCTGTGCGATACATCCGGGACGAGCCACGATGAGGTTGCTCGAGATTGTTTTCACAAGGAGCCGATTCATGACTGAGCCCAACGAACCGACCGCCGACGATACCGGAGTCGATCTGGACACGACCGGCGAAGACGATGTCCGTTCACAGCAGCGACGCAAGTTGCGTGACCGCATGAGCGACGTCGGCCTGATCGCCACGATGGCATTCGCCACCATCGTCGCGGTCGGTGCCGTGCTCGCCTGGGCGCTGTTCACCGGCGACGGACAGAAGGGCGACCTCAGTTCCGGCGCAGCGAAGGCCACGACCAAGACCATGGACGTCTCGCTCGGGGAGTTCTGGGTGAAACCCGCGTCGGTCGACATCTCGGCGAACACCACGTTGATACTCAACGTCACCAACGACGGTGCCCAGACCCACGACCTCAAGATCGGCAGTAAGCAGACCCCGATCTTGAATCCGGGTGAGAAGGCCGTGCTCAAGACCACGGCGATCGAGGCCACCGTGCAGGGCTACTGCACGCTGCCCGGTCACCAGGCGGCCGGCATGGTCATGGACATCAACGTGGTCGGCGCCGGTGGGGCAGAAACCCAACAGGTGTCACAAGGCGCGGCCAACACCGGCATCGGTGAGGGCATCAACCCCGACGACGCCGAGATCGACAAGAGCGCCGAACCCGAGAAGGGATTCAAGGCCGCCGACCCGGTGCTCGAGCCCGCCCCCGGTGGAACCGTCCACGACGTCACCTTCGAAGCGACCGACAAGGACATCGAGGTCGCTCCGGGCGTCACGCAGAAGATCTGGGCCTTCAACGGCACTGTGCCCGGCCCGACGCTGCGCGGCAAGGTCGGCGACGTGTTCAATGTCAAGCTGGTCAACAAGGGGTCGATCGGGCACTCGTTGGACTTCCATGCCTCGCAGACGTCGATGGACGTCGACATGCGCACCATCCAACCCGGCGAGTCGCTGATGTACAGCTTCAAGGCCGAGTATGCGGGGGCCTGGATGTGGCACTGTGGCACCCCACCGGTGCTGCATCACATCGCCAACGGGATGTACGGAGCCGTGATCATCGACCCCGCCGACGGGCTGGCACCGGTCGACCACGAGTTGCTGATGGTCCAGTCGGAGCTGTACCTCGGACCCGAGGGCCAGGAAGCGGATCTGAAGAAGGCCGAATGGGGCTTCGCCGACGCGGTCGTCTTCAACGGCTACTTCAACCAGTACGTGTACGACCCCATCGCGGTCAAAGTCGGTGAACGGGTCAGGGTCTGGGTCGAGAACGTCGGACCGAACGAGATCTCGGCCTTCCACATCGTGGGAACCCAGTTCGACACCGTGTTCAAGGAAGGGGCCTATACGTTGCAACCCGACAATCCGCAGTCGGGGGGTTCCCAGGCGCTCGATCTGATGCCCTCACAAGGCGGGTTCGTCGAGTTCACCGTCCCGAAGAAGGGGAAGTACGCAATGGTGACCCACAAATTCAACGACGCCGAGCGAGGCGCCACGGGCTTGATCGTGGCCGAGTAGCTCTTCCGGTCGGGGTCCGCCGGAACCCTCCCACCGGAGGTCACCGGCGGGCCCCACAGCCGCACCCGATGAGCTCGTCGCTGTCACGTCCCGATAACGGATGTGGCGGCGACGAGTCCGGCGTTTTCGGATCATGCGGGCGTTCGGATCGTGCGGACGGTGATCGAAATCAGCGCAGGAAGGCGATCAGCGACGGGATCTGGAGTTTGCCGCTCGCGGTGAGTGCATCCTGGTAGGCCGACTCGGTGGTCAACAGGGTCAGGTCCCCGTCGTCGGGCGCCAGGTCGTCACCGAAGGGCATCGGCGTCCAGGTCGACAGCTTGGGTCGGTGCGCCGCAGGACCGGTCTCCACGGGGCTGGTCACGTGCCGTCGGGTCGGGCGGCGGTTCGCTCCACGACGGCGCTCCTCGGCGGTCTGGGCGTCGGCCACCCGGCGGATCCCCTGGCGGGCACGTTCGGCCGACCCGTAGCGGACCACCTCGATCTCGGCGACCATGTTCGTCAGCGCATCGTGATGGTCGCGCAGGATGCCCGACCAAGGTTCCCGGGCGAGCGAGGCGAGTTGACGCAGGGTGGGGATCGTGCGGTTCGGGCCGTACACCCCGAGCAACTGCACCTGTGCCGCTCTGAGCAGATCCACTTCGCGGACCTGATTGCGGGCGGACTCGACCTCGCCGGCCGCCCACGTCAGAAAGGCCTCGTCGCGACCGGTCAGCAGGGCGCGCAACGCCGTGAGCCGGTACAAGAGTTGCTCCAGGCTGTTGCGTTCCTGCCGAAGTACGTCGGCGACTTCCTGCATGTAAGCGCCTCCCGAGGCGTGTACCCATCGGCGGAGGGACGTCGTGGCTCAAGGGTTGGTCGCCAGGATTGGTCGAATGGCTCAGAATCGCGCCGTGGCAGCAAATGGGAGTACGAGACCCAGTTTCGGCCCGGACGGGCGGCCGGCAGGGGTCAACCCGGAGAGTCGTCGACGACCGTGGGAGGGACGAGGGGGTCGGACGGATCCGGAGGCGCCGCATCTGCCGCTGGTACCGACACCTGTACGGTCGGCGCGGACTGGGGCGGCAGGGCCCGGGTCGGGTCGTGGCCGACCCCCCCGGTGATCTCGACCGTGTGTGCGGTGTTGCGTTCGGTGCGCCGGTCCATTTCCCGTGCGCTGGTACGCACCTGCGCGGCCTGCAGCCGTTCGTATGGTCGCCGATAGGCCTGGGCGAGCCTGTCGCCGAGTTCCATGATCCACCACGACACGGCGATGATCCCGATGACCGCGACGAAGGTGATGGCCGACGGCATGCTCAGCGCGAAGAACTCGCGACCGAACGGGACGATCATGACCAGCGCGAACGCACCGATCAGCGTCGCGACGAGCAACTTGCGCCACCCGTTCAACGGGCGGGCCAGACGGATCAGGATCAGAAAGCCGAGCCCGACCAGGACGAGTGTCGCGGTGGTGCGACGCTGGTCGAGGGTGAGCGTGGACGAATCCAGGTTGGCCAGGTAGTAGCCACCGAAGGTCGCACTCGCGCACAGCAGACCGGCGGGAACGGCAAAGCGCATCACCCGGGCGACGAAGTTCGGCTCGGCGCGTGTCGTGTTCGGCGCGAGCGCCAGGAAGAAAGCGGGGATCCCGATCGTGAGCGACCCGACCAGGGTGAGGTGGCGGGGCAGGAACGGGAAGGGCAACCCGGCGACGCCGACCGACAGGGCGAGCAGCATCGCGTACACGGTCTTGGTCAGGAAGAGGTTCGCGACCCGTTCGATGTTGGCGATCACCTGGCGACCCTCGGCGACCACGGGCGGCAGCGACGCGAAGTTCGAGTCGAGCAGCACGAGTTGGGCCGCGGCCCGGGTGGCATCGGCGCCGGACCCCATCGCGACGCCGATGTCGGCGTCTTTGAGGGCGAGCACGTCGTTCACTCCGTCGCCGGTCATGGCGACCACGTGTCCGTCGGCCTGCAACGCACGGACCATCGCCCGCTTCTGGCGGGGTGCTACCCGACCGAACACCGTGTTGGCCTCGAGTGTCGCAGCGAGCGCTTCGTCGTCGCCGTCGGGGATCTGGGTCGCGTCCACGCCGCCGAGCACGTCGAGCCCGCACTTTCGGGCCACGGCCGCGACGGTGGCGGGGTGATCGCCACTGATGATCTTGACGGTCACGTCTTGGGAGGCGAAGTAGGCGAGCGTGTCGGCAGCTTCGGCCCGGATCCGATCCTCCAACAACGCGATCGCATAGGGCCGCAGGCCGGGTGGCAGATCGTTGTCATGAGGCGGGGTGTCGGCGATCGCCAGCAGCAAGACGCGCTGACCCTGGGTCGCGTAGGTCTCCACGGCCTCGGACAATGCGTCGGAGTCGGCGATATGGCGCAGCAGCACGTCGGGTGCGCCGAGGACCCAGGTGGCGCCGTCGAAAGTCGCCGACGACCATTTGCGGGCCGACGAGAACGGCGTGGCGGCCTGGCGAGTGGCACGGATCGTGGTGACCCGGGCCGAATCCGCGAGCGGCGATCCGATCTCGTCCACGTCGTCGGGAGCGACCCCGCGTGCGAGTGCCCGCAGCGTCGAATTCGGACTCTCTTCGATGAGCGCGAGCGTGGCGAGTGCACGGGCGGCGTCGGCATCGGACACGTTGGGCCCCGGCACGATCCGGTTCAGGACGAGGTCGCCCTCGGTGAGCGTGCCGGTCTTGTCGAGACACACCACATCGACCCGGGCGAGGGTCTCCACGGCAGGGAGTTCCTGAACCAGGACGTTGTGTTTGCCCAGGCGCACGACACTCGCTGCAAAGGCGATGCTGGTGAGCAGCACCAGTCCTTCGGGCACCATCGCGACGAGCCCCGCCACGGTGCCCCCGACCGAGTCGGCGATGCCGATGTTCAGACGAATCTGGTTGACCAGCAACAGGACGCCCGTGGGGATCATCACAAAACCGACGATCTTGATGATCAGATCGATGCCGCTGCGCAGCTCGGAGCGGGCCAGGGTGAAGCGACGGGCGTCGGCGGCGATCTGGCTCGCGTACGCGTCGGCGCCGACCCGCCGGGCCTGGAACGCCCCCGAACCGGCGGCGACGAAGGAGCCCGAGAGCACCTGGTCGCCCGCTTCCTTGACGACCGCGTCGGATTCGCCGGTGAGCAGGCTCTCGTCGACTTCGATCGCGTGGGAGACCACGACTTCACCGTCGACGGGGACCTGACTGCCCGGTGCGAGTTCGATGATGTCGTCGAGCACGACCTCGTTCACCGCGACCTGGTGCGTGGCGCCGTCGCGGCGCACGGTCACCTGGGGATCCGAGATCACCGACAGGCGATCGAGGGTGCGTTTCGCTCGCACCTCCTGGATGATCCCGATCAGGGTGTTGGCGATGATCACGCCGCCGAAAAGGGCGTCGTTCAACGGCCCGACGACGAGAATGACGACGAGCAGCCCGCCGAGCAGAAAGTTGAACGGGGTGAACAGGTTCGCCCGGGCGATCTCGCCGATCGAGCGCGTCGAGTGGTCGGGGAGGTTGTTCACCTCTCCACGGGCCCGGCGATCGGCTACCTCGTTTGCCCGCAGTCCCTCCATGAGGGCGGCGACGCGGCTCGCATCCATTGCCGTCTCAGCGTAGATGCCCGAGCCCGCCGAGCGGGTGTGGAATCGACGACAGCGACCCTGGGCCGGTCGACGGTGATGGACTAGACAGGAGGGCTATGCCTGACACCGAAACGGCCGGCTCGACGAGCGCGCCGGTGAACGATTCCGTGGTCGTCACCGGCGCGGCGGGCTGGTTGGGCGAGAATCTGATGCGCACGCTCGCGCCGGAACGCGCCCAGATCCGTGCGCTCGTGCGCGACGAGCGCGAGGCCGGGTTGCTCGACGTGCTCTCGCCGGGGGTGACCTCGGTGATCGGTGACGTGCGGGACCCGGCCGCGATCGCCACGCTGTTCGAAGGCACCGACAACCCCACGGTGTTTCACACCGCCGGGGTGATCCACCCGACCACCGGCGTGCGCGAGTTCTTCGACGTGAACACCGGGGGCACCGAGCTGGTGCTCGACGGTGCC
>DASSYG010000030.1:0-3410 GCA_035703405.1 Acidimicrobiales bacterium
GGCGATGCTGTGATGGTCGGAATTGCAACGCAGAAACGCCATCTGGTGTTCCGACCAGTCGGAGACACGCATTCCGAGGACATCGCAGTAGAACTGCACCGCGGCGTCGATGTCGACGGTGTTGAGGACGACGTGGGTGACGCCGACCGGCACGGCGTCGTCGCCGCCGAGAGCCGGAACCGCGAGGGTGTCGGCGACGAGTTCGATGATGCGCCCCTCGGGGTCGACGATGCGCAGGCCGTATCCACCTCCGGCGTCGTCCACCGGTCCGGGCCCCTGCACGACGAGGATGCCGCGCTCCGTGACACGGCGTGCCGCTTCGTCGACCTCGGCCGGCGTGGACACCGCGAAGCTGATGCGCCCGAGACCGTTTCGGTCTGCTTGGGTGAGCTGGAGGGCGTGGTGCTGGTCGCCGGTTCCGCGCAGCCAGGCACCTTCCCGGCCCGATTCGACGACGTTCAGACCCCAGACCTCGGAATAGAACTCGGCGGAGTCGGCGGCGGCGTGGGTGCGCAGTTCGACCGAGCGCAGGCGCCGCAGCCGGGCGATGGGTTGATTCATGAGAATTCCTCCGATGGAGCGATAGACATTATCTTAGCGCTAAGATATTTGCTTGTACAGACCCCACGTTGCCGAATGTCACCTTCGGTCGATCTATGTGGCCGAAGGTGACATTCGGCCACACGGCGGCGTCAGTCGGCCCAGCTGTCGGGCTCGTCGTCCAACCCGAGGTAGACACTCTTCTGCCGCGAATACGCGGCGATGCCGGCGCGTCCCTTCTCGGTACCGAGACCGCTCTCCTTGATACCCCCGAACGGGGTCGAGATGCTGAACCGCTTGTAGGTGTTGACCCACACGGTGCCCGCCTCCAGTTGCCGCGCCAGTCGCCAGGCACGACGGTAATCACGCGTCCAGATACCCGAAGCCAAACCGAACACCGAATCATTGGCCTGGGCAAGAAGATCCGATTCGCCATCGAACGGCAGCGCAATGAGGACGGGGCCGAAGATCTCGTCCTGACACACCGCGGTGTCGTTGCTCAGGCCGTCGATGACGGTAGGCAGGTAGTACGCGCCCTCTGCCAGCTCCGGGTCGTCAGGGGCGGTGCCGCCGCACAGCACACGACCACCCTCGCAACGCGCGAGGTCGACATAACGGGCGACGGAAGCGCGGTGCGTGTGATGCACGAGCGGCCCCACCTGGGTGCGCGGGTCGCGCCCGTGACCGATCCGCAGCGCGCGGGTCCGCTCGACCAGCCGCTCCATGAACGGCTCGTACAGCGACCGGTCGACGAACAACCTCGACCCGGCGATACAGCTCTGGCCCGTCGACGAGAAGATCCCGTACATCACACCGGCCACCGCGGCTTCGATGTCGGCGTCGTCGAGCACGATGGTCGGCGACTTGCCGCCGAGTTCGAGCGACACCGGCATCAACTTCTCGGCGCCGGCATGCGCGACGGCACGCCCGGTGCGGGTGCCGCCCGTGAAGGTCACCTTGCCGATGTGCGGATGCTGCACGATGGCGTCGCCGACGATCGAACCCTTGCCGGGGAGCACCGACAGCAGTCCTGGCGGCAGCCCGGTGTCGTGGATCGCGCGGGCGAGTGCCATCGAGACCAACGGGGTCCATTCTGCGGGCTTGAGCACAACAGCGTTCCCGGCGGCCAGCGCGGGCGCGATCTTCTGCGCGTCGCTGGCGATCGGCGAATTCCAGGGGGCGATCGCGCCGATCACGCCGATCGGCTCGTGAATGCTCATCGTGAGGTAGTTGCCGCGCTGCGTCGTCAGGTCGTCGTCGGAGGTTTCGAGGACCGCCGCGAAGTACCGGAAGGTTGCGGCGGCACTGCCGACCAGCGCGGTCGTCTCGGTGAGGGTCTTGCCGGTGTTGTAGCTCTGGAGGAGCGCGAGGCGCGATGCTTCCCGCTCGATGGCGTCCGCAATGCGGTGCAGGTAGCGGGCGCGTTCGTGCGGGAGCAACCCGCGCCAGGCCGGGTCGGCTGCGGCGACGCGGCCCGCTGCGACGGCCTCGTCGACGTCTTCGGCAGTGGCCTGGTGGATGATCTGCAGGGTTTCCCCGTCGGCGGGATCCGTGACTGCGAAGACGGGGCCGGTAGCGCGGCGCCAGGTGCCGCCCACCAGGATCTCGTCGGCGACGGGCACGAAGTCGAGTGCGGTGACGGTACGTAGTGCGGTGGTCACTGGGAGATCTCCTCGAGAGTCTTTTCGCGAGTCTCGATCGCGAAGAATCCGACGACGACGGCGCCGATCAGCGCGACGACACCGAACATTCCGAACACGAGCGCCAGGGTTCCGCCGGCGCCGAGAATTCCACCGACGACCAGGGGGCCGACGATGATGCCGAGCCGGCCGCTGGCTCCACCGATGGCGCAGCCGATCGCCCGCATCCTGGTCGGGTAGAGCTCCGCGGTGTAGACGTACAGGGCCATATTGACGGCGAAGACGAACAGTGCCGCACCGGCCGACCAGGCCAGCACCGCCATGGCCGATCCGGTTCCGGTGGCAGCGAGCAGGAACAACAGCGTCGAGCACAGCACCATCGAGGCCGTGATGCAGATTCGGCGACCGAGGTTGTCGATCAAGAACGCCACCACGAGACAACCGATGAGCCCGGCCACCGTCGTGAAGATGCTGTAGTGAAGGGCCGTGTCGACACTGACCTCGAACACAGAGCGGTAGAGGGTCGGCAGCCACGACGCGATGCCGTAGTTGACGAAGTAGGCGCAGCCCCAGATCGCAGCGAGCATGAGTGTGCGGCGCAGATAGATGCCCTGGAATGCCTCACGGAAGCGACCACGAGTCGTGTCGACGATGCCGGTGGCGAGGGGTTCCGGTTCTGGCAGAGTCTTCCCGTAGCGCTCGGTGATCTCGGTTTCGATCCGTCGCATGGCGGCATCGGCCTCGTCGTATTTCCCTCTGGACGCGAGCCAGCGTGGCGATTCGGGGAGCTTGAACAAGGCCGGCAGCAGGACGATCGGAATAGCACCGAGCGCGAAGAGGATCTGGTAGCCGAAGCGGGGCACCACCCACGCCGAGACGATCGCGGACATGACGAGTCCGACGGGGAAGATGACCTCGTACAGCAGGACGAAGCGGCCTCGTTTGTGCGCCTTGGTGATCTCACCGATGTAGGTCGCCGCGACGGGCACCTCGGCTCCGAGCCCGATCCCTTGGATGAATCGGAACGCCAGGAACAGCATCAGCGAATCGGTGAAGGCCATACCGAGGCTCATCACGGCGTACAGCGCGAGCGAGACGATGATGACGTTGAGGCGACCCATTCGGTCTGCGAGCCAGCCCCCTCCGAGCGCTCCGACCAGCATGCCGATGCCGCCGATGGCGATCACCCACGCCACGCCTGCCGGGGTCAGGTTCCACTTGGGGATCAGG
>DASSYG010000215.1:0-7832 GCA_035703405.1 Acidimicrobiales bacterium
CTTGACCGTTTCGACCAGATTCGGGATCAGGTCGGTGCGGCGTTGGAGCTGCACGTCGATCTGGGACCAGGCATTGTCGACGAGGTTCCGCAACTTGACCAGCCCGTTGTACTGGACGACCACGAACACGGTCAGCAGCACGACGATCACGACGACGACGATGATGATGGCGAGCATTGCCCTGCTCCAGGATCGGACGCGGATGGAACCGGGTCGATACTAATGCCGCACGATCGCCGGGTGACCGCACGAGGAGCCCCGATCAGCGCACGAGTGGTTCGTAGAGGTCCAGGTAGCGGTCCGCGAGGTGTTCCATGGAGAACTCGTCGGCCCGATGTCGCCCGGCGGCAACGAGCCGGTCCGCCAGCGCCGCGTCGTCGAGCACCCGTAGGATCCCGCCGGCGAGTTCCTCGGCCGACCCGGGTTCGACGAGCGCGGCTTCGACGTCGTCGCGGGCGACGTTCGCATAGCCATCGAGGTTCGCCGCGACGATCGGAACACCGGCGGCCATGGCCTCCAGGAGCACGATGCCGAAGGATTCGCCGCGGATACTCGGTGCGCAGTAGACGTCCGCGCCACGCAGTCGCCGGGAACGCTCGGCATCGCTGATCCGACCCAGCCATTCGATGCGTGGGTCGCCCCGGTACCGCTCACGAAGCGACTCGGTGAGGGGTCCGTCACCGGCGACCCACACCCGCAGGTCGGCCGGCAGAAAACGCAGCGCCGCGAGCAGCACCTGCAATCCCTTTCGTTCTTCGTGGCGACCGAGAAAGAAGACCGTCGGCGCGTCGGTCGGTGTGGGGTCGGCATGGGCGAAGCGTTCGACCTCGATCCCGTTGAACAGGATCGTGTACTCGCCGCCGAGGTGGCGTTGCGCGAGTTCGCGTGCGTCCTCTGACACCGCACACCGGGCGTCGAGGCGGCGGTTCACCCAGCGGGCCAGAAACCCGAGATACTCATAGGCCATCGAGTCACCGGCCGCGTGGAAGGTGCCGATGAGTGGCGCATGCTTCATGATCGCGGCGGTCGTGTTGGGTCCGGGCGAGATCGGCTCGTGGAGGTGGAGAACCTCGAAATCCTCGTCACGCAACGACCGGATGAAGCGCAACTGGGCCGGTACGTCGGGAGCGATCGGGGCGATCGACCCGTTCGCCGCGGTCGGGATCGAATTGCCCAACGGCGTGATACCCGGTTCGGGAGGCGGACCGTCACACGGTCCGAGCACCTGCACGAAGTGCCCCTTGGTCCGCAACGCGCGAGCCAGTCCGAGCACCTGACCCTGGACGCCGCCGGGCACCGACAGGCTGTAGGGGCTGACCATGCCGATGCGCATGTCGGCCGAGACTAGTGCTGCCACTGTTTCGGGTCCGGGTCGGTACATTCGCACTACATGCCCGGCGCGACTGCTCTCGAAGAGGTGGAGGAGCAGACGGTCGCGCCCGCACGTGGCGGATGGGTCCGCTGGCTGATTCCCTGGATACTGCGGCACCGGGCCGCAGCGGTCGTGTCCTTCGGTGCCGCCATCGTGGGCATGGCGGCGTTCTCGTTCGTGCCGGTGATCGAACGCGCCGTGATCGACGACGTCATCACCGACGGGAACCGGGCGCTGGCTCCGTTCCTGTACCTGCTCGTCGGGCTCGGCGCCGTTCGGTTCGTCACCACCGTCACCCGCCGTTACGCGGGAGGCAAGTTGGCCTACGGGGTGCAGGCCGATCTACGCGACGCGGTGTTCGACCACCTGTTGACCCTCGATCTGAAGCGCCACGACGAGCTGCCTTCGGGACAGCTCGTGTCGCGCGCGAACACCGACGTGAACATGGTGTTCCAGGTGTTGCAGATGGCGGCGATCATCACCGGCAACCTCGTGATGCTGGTGCTTGCGATCGTGTTCATGTTCAGCTTCGCGCCGCTGCTGGCGGTGGTCGCGGTGACCGTGCTCGGTCTGACCTTCGCCGTGGCGTGGCGTATGCGGGCCACCGTGTACGTGTCGTCGTGGGACGCATCTCAACGCGAAGCCGAGATGACTGCGGTCGCCGAGGAGGCCATCTCGGGGGTGCGTGTGGTCAAGGGTTTCGGCCAGGAGGACCGCGAACTCGGCCGCTACATCGGGGCGTTGGGGCACCTGTTCGGGGGACGGGTCCGGATGGTGAGGATCAGCGCGTTGTTCACCTCGACCCTGCAGGTGATCCCCCTGTTCGGCCAGGCCGTCGTGCTCGGGCTCGGCGGCTGGATGGCCGTGAACGGTCAGATCACGATCGGTACGCTCGTCGCCTTCTTCTCGTATCTGACCCAGCTCGCCGCTCCGGCCCGGATGCTGGCGATGTTTCTCGCCGCCACACAGCTCGCCCGTTCGGGTGCGGAACGTCTGCGTGACCTGCTCGACGCCGAAGCGACCATCGAGGACGCACCCGATGCGCAGCCGCTGGTCGACCCGGTCGGTGCAGTGGCTTTCGAGGAGGTCACCTTCTCCTACGCGGAGGGTCCCCCGCTACTGGACCGCCTCGAGCTGCGCCTCGAACCGGGGGAACGGGTCGCGGTCGTCGGCACGTCGGGCAGCGGCAAGACGACCCTTGCGATGCTGCTCGCCCGGTTCTATGACCCCGGTGACGGCGTGGTCAGCATCGACGGCCACGACGTGCGCGACCTCACCCTGGCGAGCTTGCGACGCCAGGTCGGCATCGCGTTCGAGGAGGCGTTCCTGTTCTCCGGGTCGGTGCGCGACAACATCGCCTATGGGCGCCCCGCCGCCTCAGATGCCGAGATCGAGTCCGCGGCACGGTCCGCGCAGGCGCACGACTTCATCGCCGCACTCCCCGACGGGTACGACCAGCCCGTCGGCGAAGGCGGCGTGACCCTGTCGGGCGGCCAGCGTCAACGGATCGGTCTGGCCCGCGTGCTGCTGGGCGATCCGGCCGTAGTGGTGCTCGACGACGCCACCTCCGCGGTCGATGCAACCGTGGAGCACGCGATCCACGATGCGTTGGCCGAACGGCTCGGTGGTCGCACCACTCTGTTGATCGCCCATCGCCGCTCGACCCTGGCGCTCGCCGACCGGGTCGTCGTGCTCGACGGAGGCCGGATCATCGCGTCGGGAACCCACGCCGAACTGGAGGCGACGAGCTCACGTTTCCGCGAGCTGCTGAGCGGCATGGAGACACCGGAGGAGGAGCCCTCCCATGGGATCGTTCGGGCAAAGGCGCCGGTAGCGCCCGTCGCGGCGGCGTCCGATGGACATGCGGTCGTGCCGACGGCTCGACTCGACGCCAACCTGCGACGCACGGGCGGCCCGGGCTGCGGTGGGATGCACGGTCCGCCCGGCGGCGGACTCATCGGTCCGGCGACCCCCGAACTGCTCGAGGCCGTCGATGCGCTCCCTGCCATCCGTGACACTCCCGATGTCGACGTGGACGATCACATCGGAGATCAGGGTGGTCTCGCGTTCCTCCGGTTCGTGCGGCATTGGCAACGTGAACTGCTCCTGGGCGCGGGTCTGGTGCTGCTCGACGCCCTCGCCACGCTTGCGATCCCGATGCTGATCCGATCGGGAATCGACCACGGCGTCACCCCTTCGTCGATGGGTGTCGTGATCGCCGTGGCGATCGCCGCATGTGGGATCGCCGCGGCCGACGCCTGGATCATGTGGTTCGAGAATCTGGTCACCGGACGCGCCGCCGAACGAATCCTGCTGGCACTGCGCACCCGGGTGTTCGCCCACATGCAACGTCTCGGACTCGACTTCTACGAACGAGAACTGTCGGGTCGGCTGCTGACCCGACTCACCTCCGACATCGACACCCTGCAACAACTGCTCTCAAACGGGTTGGTCAACGCCGCAGTCGCACTGGTCACCTTCGTCGGGATCGCCGTGGTGTTGCTGGTGCTCGACGTGCCCCTCGCCTTGTGCGTGTTCGCGGTGACCCTGCCACTGATCGGCGCGACGATGATCTACCAGCGCATGTCCCGACCGGCGTACGACCGCCAGCGTGATGCGATCGCGCTGGTCCTGGCCGACCTCGCCGAGAACCTGGCCGGCATCAGGGTCACCCAGGCCTTCGTGCGCGAAGCGCGCAACCGGAAACGCTTCCACGCCTTCGACGACGAGTTCCGCGCCTCGGGAATGGCGGCGCTGAAGATCCAGATCGGGTACTTCGCCTTCGTCGAGATGTTGTCGACCATCGGCATCATCGTGGTGCTGGGCTACGGCGCTGTCCTGCACGACCGCGGCGCCGTGAGCGTCGGCGTGCTGGTGGCATTTCTGCTGTACCTGACCCAATTCTTCTCCCCCATCCAGCAGTTCTCGAACGTGTTCGATACCTGGCAGAAGGCCGCCGCGGGAGTTCGGAAGCTCGACGGGCTGCTCGCCGAACGTCCGAGCGTGTTGGCACCCGAATCTCCCGTGGCGTTGCCGACCGGGCAGGGACGGGTCGAACTCGACGACGTGGTGTTCTCGTACCCGGGCCAGCATCGCCCGGCCATCGACGCACTCGACCTGGTCATCCCCGGAGGACAACGGGTTGCTCTGGTCGGTGAGACGGGCTCGGGCAAGTCGACACTTGTCAAGCTGCTCGCCCGCTTCTATGACCCCCAGTCCGGTGCGGTCCGTGTCGACGGGGTCGATCTGGGCGACGTCGACCCCGGCGCATTTCGACGCATGCTCGGTTACGTCCCCCAGGAGCCGTACCTGTTCGCGGGAACCATCCGTGACAACCTCGTCTATGGCAGTCCCGACGCGACCGACGAGGTGATCTTCGACGCCGTCGAGGCGGTCGGCCTGGGTGAATTGATCGACGCGTTCAGCGACGGACTCGATCACTGGCTCGTCGAACGTGGACGGTCGCTGTCGACGGGCCAACGTCAACTGATCTGTCTGGCCCGGGCACTGATCGCGGATCCGATGCTGCTGCTGTTGGACGAGGCGACGTCGAACCTCGATCTGGCTTCAGAAGCCCGCATCGAACGGGCGATGGACGTGTTGAGTGCCGGTCGGACCACCGTGGTCATCGCCCATCGGCTCGCCACCGCCGCTCGGGCCGATCGGATTCTGGTCATGGCCGACGGCCACATCATCGAGGACGGATCCCAGGCGGAACTCATCGCCTCGGGTGGGCAGTACGCGGCGCTCTGGGATGCCTACGAGGGCGTCGCGGTCGCATCCTGAGCTGCGCGGCGTGGCGACCGACTCGAAGGGTGAGAATTCATGACGCGGGCTCTGCATCGCGGGTTCCGCCGGTAGGATTCGGCGTCGTGGAAGCCGACAACGACGCCGACGTCACTCCAGCAAATGAGCCAGGGACCGTGACCGACGAGGCCGACGACGAGCTCGATGACGACGAAGTGGACGCCGGCAACTACCGCACGCCGGCCTGGATCTTTCCCGTGATCGCCGCGGTGTTGGTGATCGGTTTCGGTGTCGCCACGTTCCTGGTGCTGCGCGGGTCGGATTCGACCGCCGCGGTTGGCCCCGAAGGCGTGCCGATCCAGAACGTCCCCGACCTGGCGTCGCCGAAATCCACTGTCGACGGCACTCCCGTGAACGGCATCACGTGTCGTTCGTCGATGGGCCAGGACGTCGACCACCACATCCATCAACACATCAGGATCTTCGTGGACGGCGAACAGAAGCGGATCCCTGCAGGGGTGGGCATCCACGGCACCCCGTGGACCCAGGACATCGACGGTGGACGGTTTGTCAACAACAGCGCCAAGGGCTGTGTCTACTGGCTGCACAGCCATGCCGATGACGGGATCATCCACGTCGAGTCACCCTCGAAGCGCACCTTCACCCTCGGTGACTTCTTCGACGTATGGAACCAGCCGCTGTCGGAGACCCAGGTCGGCCCCGCAGAGGGACCGGTCGTGGCGTTTCTGGACGGCAAACGCATCGGCGATCCTCGCGACGTCCCGCTCACCGACGGCGGCGTGATCCAACTGAACGTGGGCGAGCCGGTGGTTCCCTTCGAACCGATGGACTTCACCGTCGAGAACGTGTGCGGCGACGGCACCCTGTCGTGCAGCCCTGAACCGGGCTCCTGAAGCTGAGCAGTTTCTGCAGCCCGGCTGCACCCTCCCGCGCGAGAGGATAAACTGCGCATTCCAGAGGGGACAGGAGGTAGCGATCATGCCCATGCTGTCCGACGCGGTGACGCCGTGGCATTACCAACGACGGATCGGTCATCGTCACCCCGTTCAGGTGAGTCTGACGTGGAGCCCGATGCAGAATCGGCATTGGTCGCACAAGGCCACCGCCTGCACGATCACGACCGACAACATGTCGCTCACCGGTATCGGATTCGAATCGCCGACGTGCCCCGACGTCGGTCGCGGCTCGCCGGTGAAGATCACGATCGGCCAGACCGTGTGTACCGCGGCGGTCCGCTTCGCGCGGCCGGGACGCACGCCGGGTCACAGTTATTACGGCGTCGAGGTCCGCGACCCGCAGATGATCGACATGATGCAGCAGTTGATCGTCGAATATCAGCGACGCCACCCTGGAGACGAGCGGAACCTGGAGCGCCCGCCCGTTGAACCCGCACCGCGCCGTTCGCTCCGGTTTTGACCACGACCTGGCGGCGGGCTGGTCGTCCGCTCCTCGGGGGACGGTCCTGGGCCCGTTCGTGACGCTGCCGTGGAAGCCGGCGAGGAAAAGACGGTCCGCCCGATCGGTCAGCTCGCGACGGCGCCGACTTTTGCGGCGAGTCGACGCGTGATCGAGTCCAGCAGCCGCGAGACCTGCATCTGGCTCACGCCGAGGTCTGCGGCGATCTCGTTCTGGGTTCGTTCTTCGAAGTAGTACCTGCGTACGAGGTCACGTTCGTCGTCGTCCAGGTCGGCAAGGGCCCGGCGGAGATCGACATGATCGACACTCTGGTCGAAGCCCGGATCGACCTTGCCGATGGTCTCGCGTTCGAACCCGGTGTCGGAGGGCGCGAGCACCGACAACGGACCGATGGTCCGGGCATGGTCGGCTTCCTGGGCCTCCAGAAGGGTCTCGACGTCGATCTCGAGTGCTGCGGCGAGCTCGGTGAGCGTCGGAGTGCGTCCGAGCTCCATGGTGAGCGTGTCGGTGACGCGCCGTATCGGAGCCGCCAATTCATGGACGCGTCGTGGCACGCGTAGGAGCCATCCGTAGTCGCGGTAATGCCTCTTGAGCGCGCCGTTGATGGTGAGAGAGGCGAAACCGAGAAACGGGCAACCGCGCCGAGGGTCGAACCGTTCCAACGCCAACAACAGCGCCTCGAACGCGACCTGGCGCAGATCTTCGATCGGCTCCCCGTCGCGGTGCATCCGCCGAGCCATGGCGAGTGCGTAGCCTTGGTACTCCTCGACGAGCAGATTGCGGAGATCCGCGGTGCCGCGGCTCGCATACTGCACATGAAGGAGCCAGAGGTCGGGATCGACGCCCGGCGCGTCACCATTGAGAGGAAGCGTCCGTCGGGCGATCGCCTGCTCTTCAGTGGTCGCTTCCCCGGTTTGCCGTCGAGTCGCTCGGGCAGTGGTCGCGGGCATGGCAATCCTCCTTCATCAGAGCGTAGAGGGTTTGCTTTCCCGATGCGTCGAGTCGAAACACATTTCTCGACAATGGCGTCTGGCCTGGGGTTTCGAGACGCTCACATCGCGCCCGTGGGGCATCAGACGTTGACTTCGAACGAAACCCGGTGGTGATCGAGATCGATGTCGCAGCGGTCGACGAAGGGCATCAGCAACTGCTCGGCACGAAGGTCGTCTTCTCTGCCGTGGACGGGCGCAATGTCGAACTCGCCTCTGATCACCACCTCGACCCGTGTCGAGGTGCACGAGATGGCGAGATTGAGTCGACCCAGCCCGCCTTGACT
>DASSYG010000381.1:0-4596 GCA_035703405.1 Acidimicrobiales bacterium
TGATGGACACTCCCCAGCCCGGAGAGCTGCTCTCCGCAGTGGCCGACGACGTGATGGCGCGTTCACAGTTGCCGATGGTCGTCGTGCGTCGGGCCCGCAACCAGACCACCCGTCTGCCGAGCTTCTTCACCCGCTGTGTCGTCCCCGTGTCCGGCTCGCGTTCGTCGCGGGCGGCCCAGGAAGTCGCCGGGAACCTCGGCGCGAAGCTGGGGACCGAGCTGTTGTTGACCCACGTGGTGAGTCGCGCGGACGGCGGCAACGCGGACCGACCCGGTATCTCGATGCTCGCCGCCGCGAAGGGCTACGTCGAAGACCTGGGGGCTCATGCCCGGACGATCCTGCGCCATGGGGTGTCGGTGACCGACGAGTTGGTGCAGCTCGTCGACGTCGAGGATGCCGACCTGTTGATCGTCGGGGCCAGTATTCGCAGCCTGGACGAACGGGCGTACCTGGGTCACACGATCGAGGAGGTGCTCGCCCGTTGCGATGCGACGATCGTCGTCGTGGCCATCCCCGACACCGAGACCACCGCCGAGGTGCCCAAGGTCCAGAGCCCCTGATCTTCAAGGGACCTGATCTTCAAGGGACCTGATCTTCAAGGGACCTGATCTTCAAGGGACCTGATCTTCAAGGGACCTGATCTTCAAGGGACATAGTCGGGAATGGCGCGTGCCTGAGCTTCGAGTTCGTTGCGCAGACCGTCCATGAGGACCCGTTCGACCTGTCCTGCGACCAGCGGTGCCTTGACGTGGAGTTCGGTGGCGACGATCCGCTTCGAGGTGCCGTCGCCGTCGGGGGCGATCCGATAGCGACCGCGGCAGCGAATTCGGTCCCGATAGTGGTCCGGGAGAATCGTGAAGACGACACGACCGGTGGCGAGGTCGTGTTCGGTCGACTGGATCCACGTGAGCCGGTCGGGGTCCAGGATCGCCCGTGCCGCGGCATTCAGCTGCCCGGTGAACGCGAAGCGGATCTGCAGGCGGACCCGGTCCTCGTCGACCAGGTGGTCCACCAGCTCGATCGCATCGATCGATTCGGAACTCTCGCGATGCAGATAGAAGCGCGGGTCGGCCAGCACCAGGACGGCGGCCTCAGCCGAGGCGTCGATGGTCTGAGCATCGGTCGATTTCACTTGGACCTCCCGGGATGGAGTGCGTCGAGGAGTGCGGTGCCGTAGCGGTTCGCCTTGATGATGCCGAGTCCGGGCACCTTCCCCAGCTCGTCAGGGTCCGATGGGGCCAGACGGACGAGATCGTCCAGCACGGTATCCGGCAAGACGACCGCCAACGGGACCGATGCGGCACGGGCGGTCGCACGTCGCCAACGGAGGAGTCGGTCCCGCGACGATTCGGGTTCCGGCTCCTCGAGAGGCGGCAGGATCGATACGGCGGAGACTCGGCGTGGTCGTGGTTCCGAACTGGGGCCCAAGGCCTGGACGATCGGTGCCAGCCAGCGCGACGGCGATCGATCGACGTCTCGGGTGCCGAGGCGGCGCCGGCGGGCCCAGGTGAGGTGCAGCCGACGCGTCGCGCGGCTGGTCGCGACGTACAGCAGGCGGCGTTCCTCGGCCAGCGTCTCGGTGCTCCTGGCGTGGAAATCGGGCACGTAGCCTTCTTCGAGGCCGGCGAGGTGCACGACGGGCCATTCAAGTCCTTTGGCGCTGTGGAAGGTCGCCACCCGTACGGCGTCCCGCGTGGACGGGTCGTCCGGCGCGACAACCGGGATGCCGGACCGCTCCAGGAGCTCGAGGATGGGTCGGGTCTGGGCATGGGTCCTGACCAGCACGGCCTGGGATCGCCAGGGGTGCCCGGGTGTGTGTTCTGATCGCAGAGTCCGCGCGATCGAGAGCGCCTCGTCCGCGGCGTCCTCGGCTGCGTGCACCGTGCAGGTCGTCACGGCGAATCGCCTGCGATCCGGTCCTCGTCGCCCGAGGGCCGCGTCCGCGATCGCGACGATCTCGGGCGTTGAGCGGTGATTCGTCGACAACTCGATGATGGTCGCGTTCGGGTGACGCTCGGCGAAGCCCGTCAGGTACCCGGCGTCGGCACCGTTGAACCCGTAGATGGCCTGGTTGGGATCGCCGACCACGAACAGGTCCTCGCGACCCGCGATCCACGCCTCGAGCAGCCGTTGTTGCAGCGGGTTGACGTCCTGGTACTCATCGACGAAGAAGTGCCGGAAACGCCAGTGCTGTGCCCGGGCGAACGCTGCGTCGGACTCGAACAGGCGCACACATTCGCCGATCAGATCGTCGAAGTCGACGACACCACGTCGCCGTTTCGCCGCGGCGTAGGAGGCGAACACCTCGGCGGTGATCGCGGGGTCGATCGGGGCTCGATGGTCACCGGCGCCGGCCGCGATCGCATAGTCGTCGGGACCGATGCCCCGCGCGGTCGCCCAGGTGATCGCGGTGGTGATCGCGGAGGTCGATGCTCGATGACGTTGCGGGATCACCTCGGCCAGCAAGGTCGCGGGACGTTCGAGCAGGACCGGTGGAGTGGAGCGCCGTTCGGCGTGGTGATCGCGGATCATTCGCCACGCGATGGCATGGAAGGTCCCCGACGTGGCGGTGTCGCGGCCCAGCAACGCACGGAGGCGTTCGTCGAGCTCCCGGGCCGCCCGGGTGGTGAAGGTGATCGCCAGTGCTCGCCGCACGTCGAGGTCTGCCTGCCGGGCGCGCCAGGCGATCCGTCGGGTGATGACCCGGGTCTTGCCCGATCCGGCCGGTGCCAGGACGCACACCGGGTCGGTGGGACTGGTGACCGCAGCGAGCTGCGCGTCGTCGAGTCCTTCCAGCAGGTCCACATCCTCCATCGTGGCAGGTTCGAGGTCGGACGATGTTCGAAGATGCGGGAACTATGCTCCGGCCGTGGCTTTTCCGCGGAAACATCTCAACGACGACGAACAGCTCGTTCTCGATCTGCACCCGCACTGGATCTTCCTCGCGCCGTCGGTTGGGTCGTTGGTCGTCGCCGTCATCGTGGCCCTGTTGGTGATCTTCGGTCTGAACGACGGCACGTTCCAGGACGTCTCGAGTGTCGTGATCGGGGTGATCGTTCTCGCGGCGCTCGTCTGGTTCGGCGTCCGCTACGCGAAATGGCTGACCACCGAGTTCGCGGTGAGCAACCATCGGGTCATGTCCCGTTGGGGTGTCCTGTCCAAACACGGTCGGCAGATCCCGCTCGAACGGATCAACACCGTGGAGTTCTCCCAGACGCTCTTCGAACGCATGCTCGGAGCCGGCGATCTCGGCATCGAATCGGCCAGCGACGGAGGTCGCGAGGAATTCTCCGACATCCGACACCCCGATGAGGTGCAACGGGAGATCTACGTGCAGATCCGTGCGAACGTCGACCGCGTGCCGGCCGGATTCGCGACCCAGCCCGCCGCTGCGGTCGCGGAACAGCCTGCCCAGACTTCGGGGACCGTCGCGGATCAGCTCACCAAACTCGACGAACTGCGCCGGAACGGTGTGCTCAGCGAGGCGGAGTTCCAGGCGCAGAAGGCGCGTCTGCTCCAGGGCTGAGTTCCGGTCCGCCTGGCATCAATCCGTCCAGGCGGGCGCCGCGTGAAGCGGTGACGGTTGCCGCGAACGGCAGCGCCCCGGGTTCACAGATCGCGACCACGCAACCGCCGAATCCGGCACCGGTGAGGCGCGCCCCGTGCACTCCGTCGGTGTCGATGAGTGCGGCGACGATGTCGTCCAACACCGGGGTGGACACCTCGAAGTCGTCGCGCAACGAACGATGCGAAGCGACCATCGCTGCTCCGACGGCGGCCCAGTCACCTCGTCGCAGTGCTTTCGCCGCAGTCAGGACCCGTCGATTCTCAGTCACCACGTGGTGGGCTCTTCGGCGCAGGATCGGATCCTCGAGGGTCGCCACGACTTCGACGGTTGCCTGGCGCAGTGGACCGATTCGTTGTTCCGCGGCGGCGCACACAGCCCGGCGGTCGGCGTACGCGGAGCCGGCGAGGGTGCGGGACTGGCCGGGGTCGATGATGCAGATGTCGGCGCCGTCGGGGATCGGGACACCGAGCACCTCCAGGCTCTCACAGTCGATCAACAGGGCGTGGCCGCGGATGCCGAAGACCGAGGTGAGTTGGTCCATGATCCCACAGGGCACCCCGACCGCTGCATGCTCGGCCCGTTGTGCCGCCTTGGCGAGTTCGTCGGGGGGACCGTCGAAGCCCAGCGCGAGCGCAAGGGCGACCTCGAGCGCGGCGCTCGATGACAACCCGGCACCGATCGGCAGCGTCGTGGTGATCCGACCGGTGAAGCCGTGGGCCGGGCGCACCTGGGCCGCGACCGCGGCCACGTAGCGCTGCCATCCGTCCACCCGGTCGACCTCGTTGCCGAGGCGTGCCAGATCGGTGGCCGTGTCGTCGAGTCCGGAGGTGATGCGGATTCGGTCGCCCCCGCGGGTGCCCTCGACGGTCGTTCCCCACGGCAGCGCGATCGGCAGGCACCAGCCGCCGGTGTAGTCGGTGTGGTCGCCGATCAGGTTCACCCGTCCCGGAGCGAACGCACGGACGGGCATCGTGGGGTCGGCCGATGTGCCGGTCATGGGCGGAATGTCGCTGCGGACGCGGCGCGCA
>DASSYG010000415.1:0-3592 GCA_035703405.1 Acidimicrobiales bacterium
GAGCGCCCTGACGTCGCCCAAGGAACCAACGCCGCCGGACGCGACCACGTCCAGCGTCGTCGCCTCCAGCACCCTGGCGAGACCGTCCAGATCCGGTCCTTCCATGGTGCCATCCCGGCCGATCTCGGTGACGATCACCGCCGCGACACCGGCGGTCTCGAACTCACCGACGATCTCGAGCAGATCCCGGCCCGAATCGGTTTCCCAACCCCGGGTCGCGACCCGCCAGACCTGTTCGCCGGCGTCGTCGGTCACCAGTCGGGCGTCCAGACCAACGGCGACCTTGCCCGGGTTGGCCCGGGCCAGTTCGGAGACGAATGCGGGGTTCTCGAGTGCAGCGGTGCCAACGACGACCCGGGCCACCCCGACGCCCAGGAGCGCTTCGGCCTTGTCGCGGTCGCGCACCCCTCCCCCGGACTGCACCGGCGCGTCGACGGCGGCACAGATCGCCGCGATCTGATCGAGGTTGTGGGCCTCCCCCGTCCGTGCCGCATCCAGGTCGACCACGTGGATCCATTCGGCGCCGGCCGCGGCGAATGCCGCGGCCTGACCGGCGGGGTCGTCGCCATAGGACGTCTCACGGTCGAAATCACCCTGCGTGAGGCGTACACAACGGCCTTCGCGCAGGTCGATGGCTGGATACAGCTGCATGGTCACCGTTGTTTCTCCGCGGCACACATCGCGGCGAACCCCGAGAGAATCGCCAGACCCGATCGTGCGGACTTCTCGGGATGGAACTGCGTCGCAACCAGGCGGTCGACGCCGACCGTTGCGCTCACCGCGCCGGCGTAGTCACAGTGCGCCAGCGTCTGCGGACCGATCGGCGCCGCGTAGCTGTGCACGAAATAGCACCATGGCTCCGGGTCGAGACCGGAGAACACCGGGTGGTCGGGTACATCGAGGAGGACCCGGTTCCACTGCATCTGGGGCAACTTCACCGGTCCGGTGAGTCGCGCGACCGTGCCGGTGAGCACACCCAACCCCGGGGTGGCCGGGCTCTCCTCTGAGCCGTCGTACAGCATCTGTAACCCCACACAGATCCCGAGAAAAGGCACACCCGACCCGTCACGGGCGGCGATCGCCGTGGACCTGACGATGCCGGCGAGACCGGTCTTCTTCAGGGCTTCGACACTGCCCGCGAACGCACCGACCCCGGGCACCACGACGCCGTCGGCCGCGCCGATCTCGACCGGATCGCTGCTCAGTCGAGCGTCGGCTCCGACGTGCTGAAACGCCTTCTCGGCGCTGCGGAGATTCCCGACGCCGTAGTCGACGACCGCGATGTGGGGGGCACCACTCACAACACGCCCTTGGTGGAGGGCACCCCGCCGCCCTCGACCCGCACGGCGTCGCGCAGGCAGCGGGAGACGCCCTTGAAGGTCGCCTCGATCACGTGGTGGGTGTTCGTCCCGGCACGCCGATTGACGTGCAAGGTGATCGCCGCGGCCGTCGCGAACGACGACCAGAAGTGCTCGGCCATCTCGGGATTGAACGGCGGGTTCCCCAGCGGCAGTACTTCACCGAAGGGCACGTCATAGACGACGTAGGGTCGTCCCGACAGGTCGAGCGCGACCTCGATGAGTGCCTCGTCCAGTGGGTACAGCCCCGATGCGAACCGGCGCACCCCGGCCTTGTCGCCGAGCGCTTCGGCGAACGCCTCGCCGAGCAGGATGCCGGTGTCCTCGATCGTGTGGTGCCCGTCGACCTCGAGATCACCCTTGGCGTCGACCACGAGGTCGAACCCGCCGTGGCGACCGAGTTGGTCGAGCATGTGATCGAAGAACGGCAGACCCGTGGACACGTCCACGGTCCGCGCGCCACCGTCGAGGTCGATGGTGACTTCGATGTCGGTCTCCGCGGTGGTCCGCGACCGGGTGGACCGGCGTTGAGGCGGCGTGGGCTGGGTCATGATCGGAGTATCTCCTCCAGAGCGTCGAGGAACCGGTCGTCCTCGCCTTGGGTGCCCACGGTGACCCGGAGGCATCCTTCGAGTCTGGGCCACGAGGCGCAGTTCCGCACCAACACCGATGCGTCGACGAGTCGTTGCCAGACCACTTCGGCGTCGACGCTCCGGGGACGAAAGAGCACGAAGTTGGCATCCGAGGGGACCACGTCGACATCGAGTTCGGTGAGCCGTCCGACGAGGCGCCCCCGTTCCTCGCGCAGCGTCGCGACCCGAGCCTGCATCTCATCACCGAAACGCAACGCGACCCGACCGGCGATCTGTTTGGCGGCGTCGAGATGATAGGGCAGCACGACCTTTTCGAGCTCGGCCACCAACCAGGTCGGCCCGATCAGATACCCCAGGCGCGCCCCGGCCATCGCCCAGGTCTTGGAGAAGGTGCGGGTGACCACGAACGGGCGGTCTTCGGCGACCAGGTCGAGTGCCGAGCGGTCGGCGAACTGACCGTAGGCCTCGTCGACGACGGTGAGCCGGGTCGTGTCGGCCGCCATCGCCTCGATGACGCGGCGCGATTCGGTGCGTCCCGTCGGGTTGTTCGGCGAACACAGGAACACGACCGCAGGAACGTGGCGGTCGACGAAGTCCCGGACGTCATCGACGTCGAGCGAATAGTCGGCCCCACGTTCGCCCGTGACCACACCGGTGCCGGTGATGCGGGCGAGGTGCGAGTGCAACGCGTAGGTCGGTTCGAACACCGCGGCGCGGCGACCCAGGCCGCCGTAGGTCAACAGCACCGTCTGGAGGACTTCGTTCGAGCCGTTCGCGGCGAAGACCTGTTCGGGGCCGACCCCGTGGAGTGCGCCGATGTCAGTGCGCAGCGCGAGCGCGGCCCGGTCCGGGTAACGGTTCCAGTCGATCGTCGCCAGCTCTTCGGCCAACGCCGCCGCGAAGCCTTCGGGCGGCCCATAGGGAGATTCGTTGGTGTTGAGGCGGACCTCGACCTCGACCTGGGGTGAGTGATAGCCCTCACGCAGGGCGAGGTCGTCGCGGGGTGCGATCGGAGCGGCAGAGCTCATCGCGCCAACCGCCGCGTCGCAGAATCTGCGTGGCACGACAGCCCTTCGGCGGTCGCCAGGGTCACGAGGTCCGGTCCGAGCGCGGCGAACGCGTCGGCGTCCGCGGTGACGATGTGGATCTCTTTCAGGAAGTCACCGACGCCGAGCACCTGGCCGTAGCGGGCGCTGCGGTGCGTGGGCAGCACGTGGCTGGGGCCGGCGAGATAGTCGCCCAGCGACGCCGGCGTGTCGGGTCCACAGAACACCGCACCGGCGTTGCGAACGTGGGGCACGAGTGCGCCGGGGTCGGCCACCATCAGCTCCAGGTGTTCGGGGGCGACGGCGTTCACCACGTCGAGCGCCTGGGCCGGCGAGTCGCACACGACGACGTAGCCGTTCGCCCGGAGGGTCGCCTCGATCTCGTCGCGGCGTGCTGCACCGGCGACCTGGGTCTCGACCTCGGCGGTGACCGCATCGGCGACAGCTTCGTCCCAGGTGACACACCAGGCGAGACCCAACGGTCCGTGCTCGGCCTGGACCAACAAATCGACCGCGACAAGATCGACCGGGGCGCCCGGGTCCGCGACGACGACCACCTCAGAAGGTCCGGCGAACGCATTGGGAATGCCGACCC